>JBKJSX010000104.1:0-3448 GCA_046594375.1 Chitinophagaceae bacterium | reverse complement strand
CCGATAGCTATCGGGAAAATAATCTGCCATCCCCGACTGCCGGACAGGCAGGTAAAGTTGCTATTGGCGTTTATCAGCCCTTGTTCAATGTTGATTTAATGAAACAATGGGCTGTTTCCGGCATCACTACTTTTTCATTAGATATGCTGCCACGGACTACGAGGGCACAGGCCATGGATGTATTGAGTTCGCAGGCCAACATTGCAGGTTACAAAGCTGTATTGACTGCCGCCAATACATACGGAAGATATTTTCCCATGTTTATGACCGCTGCCGGAAGTATCGCTCCTGCAAAAGTTTTGATATTGGGTGCAGGTGTTGCAGGGTTGCAGGCCATTGCAACTGCAAGAAGGTTGGGCGCAGTTGTAGAAGTATTTGATACAAGACCTGCAGTTAAAGAAGAAGTGATGAGCCTTGGGGCAAAGTTCGTAGAAGTGGAAGGTGCTGCCGATGCAAGTAAGGCCGGTGGTTATGCAGTGGAGCAATCAGAAGAATTTTTGCAAAAGCAAAAAGCAAAAATTGCAGAAAGTGTTGCCAAGGCTGATATTGTAATTACCACAGCGCAGATACCGGGCAAAAAAGCGCCGGTATTAATTACAAGAAAGATGATGGAGAATATGAAAAATGGTTCAGTGATCATTGACCTTGCTGCTGCAACTGGAGGTAACACTGAGCTTACAAAAAATGCAGAAACATTCTCGCATAATGGAGTTAGTATAGTTGGCAATTCTAATCTTCCTTCAACAATGCCATCAGATGCAAGCAAATTGTATGGAAAAAATATTTTAAATTTTCTGCAACTGATAATTGATAAGGAAGGAAAGATAAATCTGAATTTTGAAGATGATCTTGTAAAGGGTACTTGCATTGCACACGATGGAAAGATCACCAATGAAAGAATACAGAGTTTGATAGCAGACATTTTAATATCAGGTTAAATAGGGTTGAATGAATCTTATTAATAAATGAGTTTCTAATTATTATAAACTAAATATGTCCCGAAGTTTCGGGATTAAATAGAGGGATTTATCATGCAAAATATTCTTGAATGGATAACCAATAATCAACAGATAATATATATTGTCATCCTGATGATTTTTGTTGGGATAGAAGTGATCGGCAGGGTGCCAAGTGTACTGCATACACCGCTTATGAGTGGCGCTAATGCAATACATGGTGTGGTAATCATCGGGGCTATTATTGTAATGGGTAAAGCGGAAGCAGATAATTACCTGGCATTGATACTTGGTTTTCTTGCAGTGATCCTGGGAACACTGAATGTTGTTGGGGGATTTGTGGTTACAGACCGTATGCTTGAAATGTTTCGTTCAAAACCCAAAGTTCAAAAAACAAAAGACAAATAAAATTAAATCAAGAGACAAGAAACAAAAAACAAATAAAATTCAAAGAAACAAAACCCAAATAAAAATTAAATTGGAAAATTTAAATAAAAAATATGATCTGGAAGAACGAACTGCCGTGTTTGCAGAAAGAGTCAGAGATTTTTGTCTTCGTGTGCCAAAAAATGTGGCGACAATGAATATATTCTTCAACTTGTACGTGCCGGAAGTTCTCCCGGTTCTAATTATATAGAAGCTAATGAAAGTATAGGTGATAAGGATTTTAAAATGAAAATAAAAACCTGCCGTAGAGAATCAAAAGAATCTGCCTACTGGCTAAGGCTTATGATTACTGATCATTCTCCGGAGATGGAAAACGAAAGAGCAGCATTGAGGCAGGAAGCAAAAGAATTTGTTCTGATTTTTACAGCTATATTAAAAAACCGTGAACAAAAGGAATAGTTTTTTATTTTTTATTTCAAAAGTTTATTTGGCTTTTGTTTTTTGATCCTTAAATTTTATTTTGATTTTGTTTCTTGAAATTTATTTGAATTTGTTTTTTTAATTTTTATTTGTCTTTTGTTTTTTGTTTCTTGAAATTTTATTAAATGTTATGGGATTAAATCTATTAACGATATGCTATTTGATCGGTTCGGTAACTTTCATACTCGGGTTAAAAATGTTATCTCATCCCGCAACTGCAAGAAGAGGGAATTTAATTGCAGCAGGAGGAATGTTGATCGCAATTGTGGGAACAATATTTTTATACCGCAATACTGAAACGGGTGATCATCTTCATAATTATGTTTGGATATTTGGAGGTCTGGCCATTGGTGGTGTCATAGGAACGATGGCAGCAAAAAAAGTGAAAATGACTGCGATGCCGGAGATGGTAAGCTTGTTTAACGGAATGGGAGGTGCCTGTGCTGCATTAATTTCTTTGGTTGAGTTCAATCATCTTTCTAAAGAACTTCAAACTAATAACAGTGCAGAATATATAAGCAGTATTCAGCCCACAGTTTTAATTATTGTTTTAGGTCTTATCATTGGTTCGGTATCCTTTGCAGGCAGCATAATCGCATGGGGAAAATTAAATGGTAAGGTTAAAGATTTTAGTTTCACCGGTCAGAATATTCTAAATCTTATAATATTAGCCGTTGCACTTGGTGCAGGAGTATATTTAGTAATTTATCCTGAACATCATTCTTTATTGTATGGAATCCTTGCATTAGCATTGGTTTACGGAGTATTTTTTGTGATGCCTATTGGGGGCGCCGATATGCCGGTAGTGATCTCTCTTTTAAATTCTTTTACCGGAGTAGCAGCAGCTTGCGGTGGATTTTTGTATGATAATAAAGTGATGCTTACCGGAGGAATTTTAGTAGGTGCAGCCGGAACTTTGCTCACTATATTAATGTGCAAGGCAATGAACAGAAGTCTTCTCAATGTTTTGGTAGGCTCGTTTGGAGGAAGCAAAAATGCTGCTGATACATCAGATGGAAAAGACCAGGGACATTATAAAATAATATCGTTAAGTGATGCTGCAATGCTGATGAACTATGCAACTAAAGTAATAATAGTTCCTGGATATGGTTTGGCTGTAGCGCAAGCCCAGCATGCATGTCATGAGCTGGAAAAAGTGTTAACTGAAAAAGGTGTTGAAGTAAATTACGCCATTCATCCTGTGGCAGGCAGAATGCCCGGCCACATGAATGTTTTGCTTGCAGAAGCCGATGTGAGTTATGAAAAATTAGAAGAAATGGAGCAGGCGAATGATGAATTTAAAACAACTGATGTAGTTTTAATTCTTGGTGCAAACGATGTAGTAAATCCTGCTGCTAAAAACGATCCTGCTTCCCCCATATACGGCATGCCAATTTTAGAAGTAGAACAGGCAAAAAATATTATTGTAAATAAGCGCAGCATGAAGCCAGGTTATGCCGGAATAGAAAATGATCTTTTCTTTCAGCCAAAAACTTCCATGCTGTTTGGTGATGCAAAAAAAGTTTTGCAGGATTTGCTGGCAGAGCTAAAGAATGTATAAATTTTTTTGTATTATTTGAATGCATAAATAAGGTTTCCCGATGCTATTATGTTTATTAATTTCG
>JBKJSX010000262.1:0-17768 GCA_046594375.1 Chitinophagaceae bacterium | reverse complement strand
CCACTACCCCAATCTGAATATTTTCCTTTTCTAAAATTCCACCTTGTTCAATATGCAGTTCTACAAAAGCAGTTAAGTCACCTTTTTTTCTAATAACATTTTGAATACTATCAGAATTTCCACCGATAACTTTCACACCTTCACTTACAATTAATCCAGACTGGCTTATAGTTTTTAATCTCCCCTCCTTGAAACCACCTGCCAGTGCTTTGCTGCCTAACAGACTTCCTTCTTCATCGGAAAATATCATCAGTTCAAGAGGATGATTGGTAACTATGTTATTTTCTTTTAGAATTTCCATTATTTCTAATCCGGAAACAGAACCCACACAACCATCATAGTTGCCGCCATCAGGCACCATATCAATATGAGAGCCGAATGCTATTGGTTTTAAAGAAGGATTTTTTCCTTTTCTTTTTCCAATTATATTTCCTGCGTAATCAATAGTTACTTCAAGTCCCACTTTTTTCATCTGGTCAATAAACCAACTCCTTCCTGCTATATCTCCTTTGGTATAGGCAACCCGATACCCTTTTCCCCTGGAATCTTTTCCGAATTTTGCAAGTTCAAAAATTCTGCTTTCGATACGCTGTTGATTTACTTTTATTTCTTTACTCTTAATTGCTGGTTGGCTAAAAGTAGTAGCTGTCAAAACTGTCAAAAAGCATAGAAGGATTAAGGTCTTTATATATTGCATAATTGGAAATATAATAATATTGAGACAAGTTTAAAAGGTTTCTGTCTGTCCATGTTAGCGTAATTGTCAGTCGGTATTTCCTACAACATCATAAATATTCAAAAGCACGAATATTAATGTGATAAAAATTATTTTAATGAGCACCGCTCATATTTAACGTCACATCAATTTCAATATCTACTTTATTAGATTTTATGAGCATCGTTGCAAAGGAAGCAAGCAACAAAAACACTCCCGCAAATGTGATTGCTTTTCCCGGATCGTTACCTAAAAAATGTTTAAGGATATAACCAAAAGTAATATTCTGCAGGATCATTGGTATCACGATCATCATATTAATGATACCCATGTACACACCATATCTTTCTTTGGGAATATTATTTACCACCATCAGGTAAGGCACGCCCATCATGCTTGCCCATGCAATTCCAAAACCGGTCATGGGTGCAAATAATAAATATTTATTTTCGATGTGAGGAAATATTAATAACCCCACTCCCGCCATTATGAGACAAACTACATGAACTAATTTCGGGCTGTACCTTCTTGCCAAACCAACCAACGCAAATGCCGAAAGAAACGTTGCAATATTATACCATCCATTTACAAGCCCTGTCCAACCAACTGCTTCTTCATACAAATTTCTATCGAGTGTGGGGGAAGTTTTCCAAACAGATTGTGCAATACTTTTGGATGCATTTTGCCAATAACAAAACAAAGCATACCATTGAAATAAATATACCAATGCTAATTGCCACATTACTTTAGGCATGTGTTTAATGGAAGAGAAAATTTCTTTTAAAGGTTCTAATAGTCCTCCTTTATTTGCTTTTAGTTTTATAAGTTCTTCATCGGTTGGGGGAATCTCAGGCGTTTTATAAATTGACCAGCTTACAGATGCGATTGAACAAATGGAGCCAAGAAAAAAGGATGCAAACACCCAATATGGAATTTTTCCATGTTCCCCATGAATATTTTTTTGAAAGAAAAATAAAGAAACGTTTGCAAGTGTAATCCCCAAGCCTGTAAAAAAACTTTGCGTTAAAAACCCCGTGGCATGTTGATCCGGTGGTAACTTGTCTGCTATCAATGCACGGTATGGTTCCATAGCAGTGTTGTTGGCGGCATCTAATATCCATAGCAAACCGACGGCCATCCATAATGTGCTGCTGAAAGGATAAAGAAATAAACAGATGCTGCAGAACAATGCACCAATAAAAAAGTATGGCTTTCTTCTGCCAAAACGGGGATGCCATGTCTTGTCGCTTAGTGCACCTATCAGAGGTTGTATAAGCAACCCTGTTACCGGGCCGGCTAAATTTAATAATGGAATTTGATCGGGAGTAGCTCCTAAAAAATCATAGATCGGATTTACAGCGCTCTGTTGTAACCCAAAGCTGTACTGGATTCCAAAGAACCCCACATTCATATTTATAATTTGTGAAAAACTAAGTCTTGGTTTAAGCAAATTCATATAATCTTAATTAGCATAAAAAAATCGCAAATAAATATAGTGATTAGTTTCATTGAATTTATATTGGTAAATATAAGGCGCATTTAAAATAGTCGATTCTAATACGAGGCGTTCCGTTAGAAAGGTTTTGGTGCTGCTGCGATGATTTGAAAATGCACCCGAAAAACTGCTTCAGTACTTACTACAATATTTTTTCAATAACATTGTTCTTTTATTTCAATAATAATTTTTGCGATTACTTTTATCTTTTACAAAAATTACACTCCCAGTGCAATAGCATATATTTTTTAAAATCATAACTAATGAGAATTCTGATTTGTTTTTTAATTTTATTTTTTAGTGTTAAAACGTTTTCACAAACTTCGGACACAAGAGGAATGACCTACCGTCCAACTTTTCATTTTGCACCTGTAAAAAACTGGACCAACGATCCCAACGGCCTTGTTTATTATAAAGGTTATTATCATTTATATTTTCAATACAATCCTTTTGCAGATAAATGGGGGCACATGAGTTGGGCACATGCAACCAGCAAAGATTTAATGAAATGGGAAGAAACTGCGGTTGCAATTCCTGAGTATAAAAATGCTGATGGAACCACAACAATGATATTCAGTGGTACAGCAATTGTTGATAGCTTTAATACTTCAGGGTTTGGCAGTAAAAAAAATTCTTCCCCGCTTATTGCCATTTACACAGCCAATATCGAAAGTAATGGTGCAGGTGTTAGCCAGCATCAAAATATTGCGTACAGTTTTAATGGCACAAATTTTATTGCTTACAATAAAAATCCTGTACTTGATATAAATGCAAAAGATTTCAGAGATCCGAAAGTTTTTTGGTATGAGCCTGAAAAGAAATGGGTAATGATTGTATCCAAGCCCGATGCTTATAAAGTTTTGTTTTATAGTTCTGCTGATTTAAAAACATGGGCTTTCATGAGTGAATTTGGAAACGTAGGAAACCAGGAAAAAGTTTGGGAATGTCCTGATATTTTTGAAATACAGGCAAAGAATAGTAAAGAGAAAAAATGGGTTATAACTTTATCTGCAGGCCATCCTGAAAAAGGATACCTCGCCATGCAATATTTTATTGGCTACTTCAACGGAAATTCATTTAAGGCAGATAGCCTGGGCTATCCATTATATTTAGATTATGGAAAAGACTTTTATGCAGGCATTACTTATAATAATCTGCCTTCAACCAACAAGCGCCGGATTATGATTGGCTGGGCCAATAGTTGGGAATACGCCAATGATATACCCACCAAAGGTTTCAGAGGAATGATGGCAATCCCAAGATCGCTTACATTATCAGGAACTCAAGATAAATACATTCTATTGCAGCAACCCGTGGAAGAAATGAAGCGCTACAGGGGAAATATTGTATTGGAGAAAAAAAGTATTTCAGTTAATGACAAAAAAAATATTATAGCTACTGTTAAAGGTGATGCATTGGATATTGAATTTGAAATTTCAAAATCGAATTCAGAAAAATCCGGCATCAAAGTTTTTAAACATGGCGGGGAAGAAACACTTATTTATTTTGATAAAAACGATAATAGCGTAAAAATTGACAGAACAGGATCAGGGAATGTAAATTTTAATAAAAGATTTTCAAGTGTTGAATCAGTGAAAATTTCATCAAATAAACAAAGTTTAAAATTTAGAATACTAATTGATCAAAGTATAATTGAAGTATTTATTAATGATGGAGAACAGGTAATAACAGATTTAGTTTTCCCAACAAAACAAAATGGAGATGTAGAATTTTTCGCTTCGTCTAAAAAAATCATCCAATTTAAAAATGTAAAGATTTGGAAAATGAATCCATCAATGCAATAATACCAATCTATATTTTGCAGTCTTATTTAAATTGTATATTCGGATTATTAATTTAACACGATTGGTATGCAAAACTGGAGAATAAAACTTTCCCTCTTTTTAAATTATTTTGTTTTTGCAATATTACTTAACAGTGTAGGCACTGTTATTTTACAGGTACAAAACAATTATCACATCACACAATCTTCTGCCAGTGTTTTAGAGGCATTCAAAGATCTGAGCATTGCAATCGTTTCTTTTTTAGTTGCTTCTTACATTGCACGTATCGGTTATAAAAATTCTATGCTGCTTGCTCTGGCGCTTGTAATAATTGCCTGCCTGATGATGCCTTTCATTGGCGGCTTTGCTATGACCAAAGTTTTGTTTGCTATAACAGGAGCCAGTTTTGCATTGATAAAAGTTTCTGTTTTTGCTACTATCGGTTTGGTAACCTCCAATAAAAAAGATCATGCAAGCTTTATGAATTTCATCGAGTCTTTTTTTATGATCGGAATTTTAACCGGCTATTTTATTTTCAGCGCTTTTGTTGACAGTGCAGATCCAACTTCTACATCATGGCTTAAAGTTTATTATTTACTTGCCGGAATTTCGGCTTTTGCTTTTTTATTATTACTAAGTTCTCCATTGGATGAATCATCTGTAAAAACTCCGGAAACAAAACCGCTTAGCCAGGATTTTATTGATATGTTTAAACTCGCTATCCGTCCCTTGGTTTTAGTTTTTGTTATAAGCGCATTTTTTTATGTGCTCATAGAACAAAGCATCATGAGCTGGCTGCCAACTTTTAACAGCCAGGTGTTGCATTTATCAACTTCGCTTAGCATTCAGATGGCGAGCATACTTGCCGCCAGCACAGCTATCGGGCGTTTTGTTGCAGGCATTGTTTTAAGAAAAATTCATTGGTTATTGGTTTTAATTGTTTGTCTCGTTCTTGCAGCAATTCTTGTATTGCTTGTTATTCCATTGGCTTCAGGCTTACAAACTACTGCTATACTTAACTGGTCAGATGCACCACCGGTTGCTTTTATTTTTCCAATTATTGGTTTATTACTTGCCCCAATTTATCCCGCGATTAATTCAGTTATTTTAAGTTCACTTCCTAAAAGGCAGCATGGACCAATGAGCGGGTTGATCGTTATTTTTTCTGCGTTAGGTGGCACCACAGGTTCTATAATTACAGGATTTATTTTTCAGCATTATGGCGGTCAAACGGCGTTTTATTTTTCGCTGGTGCCGATAAGCATTCTTATTATCAGTTTGATATTCTTTAACCGTCTTCAAAAGAAAGCTGCTGTTGAAACACCGCAAGATGTTAATTCCATAAATTAATTTTTTTTAGATGCAAAACATTTTTTCGTTAGGAGAATTGTTTGAGAGAGTTCAGATGGAAAATATTTTTCCGGATGGAAAAACATTTGTTGACTGCACTCCCCTATCAGCACTATCGTCTATTCATGCTCTTTATGAAGGACAAAAAGATGAGCCATGGTTTGATCTGGCAACTTTTGTACATAATAATTTTATTCTACCCAAATCGCATTCAACAGAATTTTTAAGCGTTACCGGCAAGCCAATTGTTGAACATATTGAAAAGCTTTGGGATGAATTAAAGAGGCAACCTGAGGAAGAAGAAAGCTCTTTAATTCCATTGCCTCATCCATACATTGTGCCCGGCGGACGTTTCAGAGAAATTTATTATTGGGATAGTTATTTTACAATGCTGGGTTTGCAGGTATCAGGAAAAACGGAGATGATACAAAATATGGTTGACAATTTTTCTTACCTGATTAATCATATTGGATACATACCCAACGGAAACCGTAGTTATTTTTTAGGAAGATCGCAGCCGCCATTTTATGCATCAATGGTAAAACTATTGAGTGAAGAAAAAGGTGCAAATATTTTAATTGATTATTTACCGCAACTGGAAAAAGAATATAATTTTTGGATGAGAGGGAGTGATGAATTAAATGAAAAAAATGTTTCTATTTATCGTGTTATTTTAATGGAGGATGAAAGTGTTTTAAATCGTTATTGGGATGAGCATGATACGCCACGTGCCGAGTCTTATAAGGAAGATATTGAATTAGCAAAGGATGTTACTGACAAAAAAATATTATTCAGGAACATTCGTGCAGCCTGCGAATCCGGATGGGATTTTTCTTCACGTTGGTTTAAAAATGAAAAAAATTTTACAAGTATTCATACAACAGAAATTATACCCGTAGATCTGAATTGTCTTTTATATGATCTTGAAAAAACAATTGCAAGGGCATATCAATTATCAAACGATAATATATCTGCAGAAAAATATACAACGGCAGCAAACAAACGTAAGCAGGCAATTCAAAAATATTGCTGGAATGAAAATGAAAAATTTTATTTTGATTATGATTACGTAGCAGGGAAACAAAAACAATCATTAACGTTAGCTGCAGCCTTTCCGTTATTTTTTAAAATTGCCACAACTGAACAGGCGGAAGGTGTATCAAAATTTTTACAAAAATACTTTTTACAACCTGGTGGATTGCAAACCACAACTGTAACCACCGGCCAGCAGTGGGATTCACCCAATGGCTGGGCGCCTTTGCAATGGATAGCGATAAAAGGATTGATAGATTATGGATTTAAAGAATTGGCGACAGATATTGCAGAACGGTGGATGAGCATCAACGAAAAAGTGTATAACAATACAGGCAAGATGATGGAAAAATATAATGTTGTAGCCACCGACCTTGCAGCAGGCGGGGGTGAATATCTTTCACAGGACGGATTTGGATGGACAAATGGTGTGTATCTAAAATTACGCAAATGGGTGGAGAGAGCGGATTTTTAAACAGACCTTTTTATTGTAAGTTGCAAATATTGTGTTTAATTTACACAATAAATAATTCGTGCTAAATCCCAAAAAAAATTTATTATCAAACTTATGTATAAAAAGAATTATTTAAAAACCCTTGTAAAGTTTTATTCCGCAATTTGTATTATATGTATTGCTATATTATTTTTTAGTTGCAGCAAAAAAGATTCCGGCGGTGTAACACCTGCTCCCACCCCAACACCAATACCAACACTACCACCTGCACGTGAAAGCACAGGTCCTTCAAACGAAGTTATGATGCAGGCTTTTTATTGGGATGTAACACCAATTGGTGGCTGGTGGGATAATTTAAATACAAAGTTAGATTCGTGGAAATCAGCAGGCATCACTGCTTTGTGGCTTCCTGTGATTTCAAAAGTAGATTCAGGACCTTTTTCAATGGGGTACGACCCCTATGATTATTTTGATTTTGGACAATATAATCAAAAGGGAACAACTAAAACAAGGTTTGGTTCTGCTTCAGAATTAACGTCATTAATAACGAACGCAAAAGCAAAAGGCTTTAAACTAATTGCTGATATTGTTATCAATCATTGTTCAGGAGGGGATCTTGAACTTAGTCCTTATTCGGGTAAAAGTTATTACACAAAGTTCACTCCTGCATCCGGCAAGTTTAATCGTAGCTATGAAGATTTCCATCCGAGCGCTATAGATGCTAATGATGAAGGCAGTTTTGGAGGCTTTCCTGATCTATGCCTTAATGTAAATTATGTGAAGGATTGGTTATGGAAGAAAACTGATGGTGTAGGAAAATATTACAAAAATACTTTAGGCTTTGATGGATGGAGGTTTGATTATGTAAAAGGATTTAGCCCAAATGTTGTTAAAGACTGGAATGCTGAAGTAGGTGGCACCATTTCGATAGGTGAATATTTTGATGGAAATGTTACGCTGGTAAATAACTGGTGTACTGCTGCCAACAGTGGCGCTTTTGATTTTCCTTTATACTTTGCAATGAAGGATGCATTTTATTTTGGCAATATGAATGCGTTAGATGGCAAAGGACTTATTTCAATTAATCCATCCCGTGCTTATACATTTGTTTCCAATCATGATATCGACAGAGATCCCGGTCAAATGAATGCGGTTGCCAAATTAAAGGCTTATGCATATATATTAACTGCTGAAGGAACACCATTTATTTTTTATAGTGACTATGAATCAGTTTTAGATAAAGCCAAATTGAATACCTTAATTAATATTAAAAAAACACTTGCAGCCGGTACCTCCACCAAACTATATGTAAGCACAACAGAATATATCTTTAGAAGAAATGGAACGCCGGGTTTAGTTGCTTATTTTAATAATGGAGGTACAACAGAACAGAGAAAAGTGCAAACCGTTTGGGCTAATACTGTGCTTAAAGATTATACAGGTGTCAACCCTGACGTAACTACAGATGCAAGCGGATATGCTACCATTACCTGCAAAGACTATAGCTATTCAATTTACTCTGCCAAATAGATGATGGGTAATAACCATCTGGTTGCAGCTTTTTTTTAAATTTTATTGTCTTAGATAAATAGCCCTACTTTTTCCAAAAAAATATATTGGATTTTATTAAGAACAATGCGTTGATATTTGAAAAAAAAACTTATTTTGTGTAAAAAATACACATTACTTTTTTTATAAATTTTAAAACAATGATTGCTTATGAGAAAAAGAATTAAAAAAGTCTCAAGACTATATTTTGTCTTAGTGACTTTTCTTCTGATTGCTTCCAATTCTTCTGCCCAAAATATTGTTACCGGCAGAGTAACCGATTCAAAAGATGGTTCCGGATTAACGGGAGTTACTGTTGCGGCAAAAGGAACACGAAATGCTGTACAAACGGGTACTGATGGATCTTTTAAAATAACAGTTCCTGGTAATGCCACTATTTTGCTTATTACTTCAGTTGGATTCGAGTCACAACAAATATCGGTCAGCGGTCAAAGTTCTATAGATGTGTCTCTGGTGCAAACTACTTCACGTTTAAATGATGTAGTAGTTATTGCTTACGGCTCACGAAGAAGAGGTGACCTTACTGGTTCCATAGCATCTGTATCATCAAAAGATTTTCAAAAAGGATTTATTCCTTCATCAGAACAATTATTACAGGGTAAAGTTGCCGGCTTACAAATAACTTCAGGCGGTGGATCTGCAGGTGGTGGCAGTAAGATTCGTATTCGTGGCGGCGCTTCTTTAAACGCAAGTAACGATCCATTAATTGTTATTGATGGTGTTCCTGTAGAAGGCAACGGAATATCAGGATCAGGCAATTTATTAAGCACTATTAATCCAAATGATATTGAATCTATCAGTGTATTAAAAGATGCTTCTGCAACTGCTTTATACGGCTCAAGAGCTTCCAATGGAGTATTAATAGTTACAACAAAAAAAGGAGTGAAAGGAAAGATCAGATATAATTTCAATTCTCAATTTTCTGTAAGCAATGTTGCTGACCAGGTTAAAGTACTTACTGCTGATGAAGTGAGAAAAATAATTACTGATAATGCAACTGCAACCGGCAGCAATACTTATAAAAATTTACTGGGAACAGCTAACACAAACTGGCAGGATGAAATTTATAGAAAAGCAATTGGTAACGATAATACGATAAGTGCAAGCGGCAGCGCAGGCAATATTCCTTTTCGCATATCATTAGGCTACTTAACACAGGAAGGCGTTTTACTCAAAAATAAATTCGACCGCATATCTTCTGCATTAAATCTTTCCCCTAAATTTTTTGATGAACATTTATCGGTAAACCTTAATGTAAAAGCAAGTACCATAAAAAATAATTTTTCTAACCAGGGTGCTGTAGGAGCAGCCATTGCTTTTGACCCTACACAACCTGTAACATCAGCGAATAAATTTGGCAATTACTTTGAATGGTTACAGGCTGATGGCAAACCTATTGACCTTGCAAACCGTAATCCCTTAGGCTTAATAAATTTGAGAGATAATACATCCAGGGTAAACAGGATCATCGGAAATATTCAACTTGATTATAAGGTTCATTTCTTTCCTGATCTGCATGTATTAATTAATGTAGGAGAAGATTACACAAAGGGAAAAGGCAACGATAATGTGGACTCACTATCAGCAACCGTTTACAAAACTGGCGGAAGAAAATCTTACTATCAACAGGAAAAGAAAAATACACTTGCCGATGTTCAGCTTTTTTATGCAAAAGAAATTAAAAGCATCCATACAAAGTTTGATATATTAGTTGGACATTCTTACCAGGAGTTTTTAACCAATGTGTTTAATTATGCTTCTTTTAGTTATAGAGCAATCGCTGATCCTCTTAAACCTAATTTAAAGGATACATTAGATAATTCGCAGCCAACCTTTGCTACAGACGACCCTAAATACAGGCTTGAATCATATTTAGGAAGAATGAATTTTAATATCGCTGACAAATATTTAATAACTGCATCATTACGCAGAGATGCAAGTTCTAAATTTTCTACTGATACAAGAGTTGGATACTTTCCTGCTGTTGCAGCTGCATGGAAATTAAAAGAGGAATTTTTTCATAATTCAAATGTTATTAATGAACTGAAATTGCGTTTAGGCTGGGGTATTACAGGTCAACAGGATGGCATTGCCTACTATTCATATTTAACCCGGTACACCAGGAGTAATTCATCTGCACAATACCAATTTGGAAATACTTTTTATACTTTCCTGCGTCCAGAAGGGTATGATGCTTCTATCAAATGGGAAACTACAACCACAAGCAATGCCGGTTTAGATTTTGGTTTATTAAATAACAGGATATCCGGCTCTATGGATGTTTATACTAAAAAGACAAAAGATCTTTTAAGCGATGTGCCGGTTGCACCAGGCGGTAACTTTGTAAACAGAATTACTACCAACGTGGGCAATATGGATGTTAATGGAGTAGAACTTACCATGAATTTCATCCCGGTTAAAAAGGCTGATCTTACTTGGGAACTTGGTTTTAATGCTGCTTATAATAAAAGAAAGATTACTAAACTTTTAAAATTCGAAGATCCGAATTTTAAAGGAATTGATGTGGGGGGTATTGGTATAGCTACCGGAAACTTTATTGGTAAAAACCTTGTGGGCTATGCACCCAATAGTTTTTTTGTGTACAAACAAATTTATGATAAGAATAATAATCCGATAGAGGGATTGTATGAAGATATAAACAGGGATGGAAAAGCTGATGCTGATGACCGTTATTTGTACAAGCATCCAAATGCTGATTATGTTTTGGGTTTCAATACACAGGTATCTTATAAAAAATTCAGCTTAAGTTTAGCTGCCCATAGCCAGCTTGGTAATTATCTTTACAACCAATACAATGCAGGCAGTGGTATTTTATCTGTTCTTAAAAATCCTATCAACTTTATTGGTAATGCTTCTTCAAGTTATTTAGAAACAGGTTTCATAAATAATTCTAATAACGAGTTTCTTTCTGATTATTTTATTGAAAATGCATCTTTCGTTCGGTTAGATAATATCAACATTGGATATAATGTTGGCAAAGTATTCAGGAACCAGGCAAGCTTACGGCTTTTGGGCAGCGTACAAAACGTGGCTGTGTTTACAAAATATAAAGGATTGGATCCTGAAAATTCAAGTGATTTTGGTATTGATGGAAATATATATCCACGTCCACGTATATATTCACTTGGTATAAATTTAGACTTCTAATAAAAAAAATCGTTATATGAAACTCAAATCAATAAATAAACTAATTCTCGGATGTGTACTTGGTGTTGCAATAACATCCTGTGCAAAAAAGTTAGACATTTATCCAACCAATGATCTAACACCGGCAACCACTTATTCAACCGCAGCCGGTTACAAAAGTGTATTGGCAAAAGTATATGGAGGTTTAGCTACAACAGGAAATGCAGGACCTGCGGGGGCATCTGATATTCTTGGTCTTGATGAAGGCTCGCAATCGCCTTTCATTCGTGGGTTTTTTAATGCACAAGAATTACCTACTGATGAAGCAATTGTTTCGTGGGATGACCAAACCATTAAAGATTTTCATGGTTTAAGATATACCCCTTCTGATCCTTTTTTATTAGGGATATATTCAAGGCTTGTTTATAATGTGACCATTGCTAACGAATATTTAAGAGAAGCAACTGATGATAAACTTTCTTCCCGGAACATAACCGGAGCAGATGCTACAGAAATTAAAAAGACAAGAGCGGAAGTAAGATTTTTACGTGCCTTTAATTATTGGGTAATGATCGATCTGTTTGGCAAATCTACTTTTGTTACCGAAGCAGATGCAGTAGGTACAACGTTGCCTAAGCAAATTACCAGGAGTGATCTTTTTAATTTTGTTGAAAGCGAATTAAAAGCCATTGACGGAGAACTTGCTTCTGCCAAAACTATCGAATACGGACGTGTAGATCAGGCAGCAGCGTGGGCGCTTTTAGCCCGGTTGTACATGAATGCAGAGGTATACATTGGCGCAAAAAAATATACAGAGGCCATAACGTATGCTAAAAAAGTAATAGGTGCCGGCTACGTTTTAAAATCAGGATATGCAAAGTTATTTATGGCTGATAATGACAAACAAAAAGATGAATTTATTTTTGCTGTTAACTGCGATGGGTTACGTACACAATCTTATGGCAACACTACATTTTTAGTACATGCTCCATCAGGGGATGACCATGATGATTATGGTGTAGGCGGTGGATGGTATGGATACAGAACAACAAAACAATTTGTTAGTTTATTTCCTAATGCTAATGGTTCTACAGATCAAAGAGCTTTGTTCACCAATCTTTCCAGCCCTGAAATTACTAACGTAGGTGATTATTCCCAGGGTATCCACGTAAGGAAATACAGAAATATCCGTTCAGACGGGCAACCAACATCCGATGCACAAAACAGGAATTTTTCCGATGTTGATTTCCCGATTTTCCGGCTACCTGAATTGTACCTGATATATGCAGAAGCCTTTCTTCGCGGTGGTGTAGGTGCCGATGCAGTAACTGCCCTGGACTATCTTAATAAAATACGTTTCAGAGCTTATGGTGAAACAAACTCCGGACAGTTATTATCTTCTAATCTTACCTTGCAAACTATTCTGGATGAAAGAGGACGTGAGTTGTATTGGGAAGGTCATCGCCGTACAGATTTAATTCGCTACGGTCTTTTAACAACAGGTACTTATTTATGGCAATGGAAGGGAGGTGTGTCTTCAGGAACATCTGTAGATTCCAAATTCAATATTTTTCCAGTGCCTACAACTGTTAGAACAGCCAACCCTAATCTTGAACAAAATTCCGGTTATTAATTTTTAAAAAATCATGTATGAAAAAAATATCAAAAATTATTCTTTTATCGGCTTTGCTTACATCAACCATTTGGTCTTGTAAAAAAGATGAAAATAAAATTTATTTTACAGGTGGCACTCCTCCTGTATTAAGCGCAAATCAGGGTGCAATAAATCTTTCCTTCGTCAACAAAGATCAGGAAGCTATAAAATTATTATGGACAAATCCTGATTACAAATTTACAACAGGTCTCAGTTCTCAAACAGTTTCTTATGTGATAGATATAGATACTACAGGCGCAAATTTTACCAACCCTAACAAAAAAACAATAGCATTAAGCAGCGATCTTTCAATTTCTTTTACGCAGGGAAATTTTAATGATTATTTGTTAAACCAGTTAGTTCTTAAACCCGGTATCCCACATAATATTGAGATAAGAGTTACCTCAACACTAAACCCTAATTCAGTTCCTTTAGCTTCTAATGTTTTAAAATATACTGTTACACCTTATGCAATTCCGCCAAAAGTAGCGCCCCCTGCATCCGGAAAATTATATATTACCGGCAGCGCAACGCCAGCAAGCTGGCAATGTGGTTGCAACGAACCTGAATTGCTTTCGCAAAAATTTACGCAAGTAAGCCCAACATTTTATGTACTACCAAGTATTGCATTAACAGGAGGAGCCTCTTATCTTCTACTTCCTGTATATGGAAGCTGGTCAGCTAAATATGGTGGCACAGCGGCTAATAATAAAAATGATGTAAATGGAGATGATTTTAAAGATGGAGGAAATGATTTGTTGGCTCCAACAGTAAGTGGCAATTATAAAATAGAAGTAGATTTTCAAAGAGGAAAATTTACAGTAACCAAATTATAAATTAATAAACATATTTTATGAGATCAACATTAAAATTCTTTCTGATTGTAACTGGGATAATTGCATTTATATCTTCATGCAAAAAAGTTGACGATCTTCCTTTGTACAGTACAGGCACAAAACTTACCATAGCTGCTTCCGCAACATTAATTGCACCATTAGCCGCAGACTCGGACAAAAGTGCATTAACAATAAGCTGGACAAATCCAAAATATGCTACAGGTGCTGCAACCGTTAAGTATGTAATTGAAATAGATTCTGCAGGCAGAAATTTTTCCAGCCCCTACATTACTAAAACTGTTACAGGAGGTGATGCACTTAATACAACATTTACAGGAAAAGATTTAAACAAAGTGCTTGTAAACAAAGGTTATGCATTTAATGTTCCGGTAAGTTTGGATGTAAGAGTATCATCATCTTACACTAACAATAATGATAAGTATACTTCTGATGTTATCAGGATAAAATTTACTCCGTACAAAGTTCCTCCTAAGGTTCCGGTACCAACATCAGGAAGATTATTTCTTGTAGGTGATGCAACAACTGGAGGATGGAACAATCCTGTACCAGTACCTTCTCAGGAGTTTGCAAAAATTGATGAAACAACTTGGGGTGGTATATTTCAGATAACCGGCGGCAATCAATATTTAATGTTACCTGTTAATGGTGACTGGGGGCATAAATATGCAGTAGCCGATAACAGTGTTGCAGGTATAAGTGCAGGTGGCGATTTTGGTTTTGATCTTAGTAATAATTTTAAGGCTCCCGCAACTTCAGGACTTTATAAAATAATTGTAGACTTTCAATCAGGTAAATTTACAGTAACACCTTATTCCGGTTTTCTTCCAACAAATCTTTACATTGTTGGCGATGCAACAACAGGAGGATGGAACAATCCTGTACCGGTACCATCGCAACAATTAACAAGAATTAATTCTTCTGTATGGGAAATAACTTTGGCACTCAACGGTGGAAAACAATATTTATTATTACCATTAAATGGTGATTGGGGCCACAAGTTTGCTGTAGCAAATAATGGTCTAGCTGGTCTTTCTGCCGGTGGAAATTTTGGGTATGATTTTAATGATAATTTTCCCGGCCCTGCAGCTTCAGGAACTTATAAAATATCAGTAAATTTCGTAACTGGCAAGTTTACTGTTCAATAAAATATTAAAAAATTACATTTTGTAGACTGCCCTTTAAAGGGCAGTTTTACTTTATAGACGTTTTAACCGTAAATCAGAAGTGTAATGCATAAATTATTTTTTACATTCCTCACAGGATTATTTTTTTCTTTCTCTGTTGCGCAAACTTCTCAGGGACGATCTCACATAAATTTTGATGATAACTGGAAATTTAATTTTGGCAATTCATCTGATCCCGCTAAAGATTTTAATTACGGCATCACAGCTATCTTTTCAAAATCAGGCAAAACGGATAAAACAGCTATCGCTATAAATTTTAAAGATTCTGCATGGAGAAAATTAGATCTGCCTCATGACTGGGCAGTTGAATTGCCTTTTGAAAATTCAACAAGTTTTGATGTAGAGTCGCACGGATATAAGCCTGTTGGCGGGCTTTATCCTGAGACAAGTATTGGATGGTACCGCAAACATTTTATTGCCAATAAAAAAGATTCGGGACAGCGTTTTCAAATCCAGTTTGATGGAATTTTTCGTGATGCCAATATCTGGATTAATGGATTTTATCTTGGTAATAATAAAAGCGGATATGTTGGCGTGGCTTATGATATTACTGATTATTTAAATTATGATACGGATAATGTATTGGTTGTAAGAGTTGATGCAACGCAGTATGAAGGCTGGTTCTATGAAGGTGCAGGCATTTATCGCCATGTATGGTTAAATCAATATAATAACACTCACATTGCAAATGATGGTGTATTTATTTACTCAAAAGTGCAAAAAAATAATGCAGAAATAAATATTGAAACAACAGTAGAGAATCAAAATTTATTTTCTTCTTCATGCAGTGTATCATCCATAGTAACAGATCGCAATGGAAAAATTCTCGGGCAAACAAAAGAGCAGCCGCTTAAATTAAGCATGAATGAAAATAAAAATGTAAAACAAAAACTTATTGTTAGCAATCCAAAACTATGGTCTCTTGAAGATCCATATTTGTATCGTGTTACATCTTTAATTAAATCAGCAGGAAAAGTTATTGATACCAAAACAAACAGGTTTGGAATTAGAACAATAGAAATAAAACCCACAGGCGTTTTTCTAAATGGAAAATATGTACAGATAAAAGGCACAAACAATCACCAGGATCATGGAGGAGTTGGCAGTGCCCTACCCGATTATTTACAATATTATAGAATTAGTTTATTAAAAGAGATGGGAGCAAATGCTTATCGTACCAGTCACCATGCGCCAACACCTGAACTGCTGGAAGCCTGTGACAGTCTTGGTTTTCTTGTTTTAGATGAGCAACGTTTGCTTAATAGCAGTCCAGAATATATGAGCCAGTTTGAACGTATGATAAAACGTGACCGCAATCATCCATCAATATTTTTATGGTCAATTGGTAATGAAGAAGGATGGATACAAACTACAAACACAGGAAGAAGAATTGCGCAAACTTTATTAGCTAAGCAAAAAGAATTAGACCCTACAAGAACCAGCACGTATGCTGCTGATGTTGCAAATGTTTTTCATGGCGTTAATGAAGTTATTCCTGTGCGTGGATTTAATTACCGCCAGTTTGGTGTGGCTGATTATCACAAAGAACATCCCACTCAACCTATCATTGGAACAGAGATGGGAAGCACAGTAACAACAAGAGGTATATATGCAAAAGATTCTGTGGTGGGTTATCTTCCCGACCAGGATATTACAGCACCATGGTGGGCAAGCACTGCCGAAACATGGTGGAAACTTGCGGCGGAAAATAAATTTTGGCTCGGAGGTTTTGTATGGACTGGATTTGATTATCGTGGTGAGCCTACCCCCTTTAAATGGCCCAATATAAATTCTCATTTTGGTTTGATGGATGTGTGTGGCTTCCCTAAAAACATTTATTACTATTATCAATCGTGGTGGAGCGATAAAGATGTGCTGCATATTTCTCCGCATTGGAATTGGGTGGGCAAAGAAGGGCAACCAATTGATGTTTGGGTAAACAGCAATGCGAATGATGTTGAATTATTTTTAAATGGAAAAAGTCTTGGCAAAAAAAATATGCCACGCAACAGCCACTTACAATGGAATGTAAATTATGAACCCGGAACTTTAGAAGCAATTGGATACAGGCACGGGAAAAAAATAACTGCAAAAGTTGAAACAGCAGGAAAGCCAACAGAAGTTGTAATCACTCCTTATAAAACTACAATGCTTGCCGATGGAAAAGATGCAACCGTAATTAATGTAACTGTGATAGATAAACAGGGAAGAGAAGTCCCGGATGCAGATAATCTTATCCAGTTTAGTTTAAAGGGTGATGCAAAAATTATTGGAGTAGCCAATGGAAACCCAAGCAGCCATGAGCCTGATAAAGTTTTTGACAACAAGTGGCAACGCAAATTATTTAATGGTAAATGCCAGTTTATTGTGCAATCAGGAACTAAAGAAGATTTCGTTCACATTGAAGCAGGTAGTGAGGGGTTATATAAAGCTTCAACAGATATTGCTACTATCATTCCTTCTGCAAAATCAAATATTAATAGCGCTGATAAAATTTTTATTAAAAAGAAAGTTGATAAAATGTTGG
>JBKJSX010000275.1:0-11034 GCA_046594375.1 Chitinophagaceae bacterium | reverse complement strand
TCTTTTTCTGAAGTAAAAGATTTTAATGCTGTTGCCGGCAAAGGTGTAACCGGAACAGTGGATGGAAAAAGAGTCGCATTAGGTAATAAAAAATTAATGGAAGAAACTAAGTCTTCAATACCGGCAGAGTTGGAAACGAAAGTAAGCAACGAACAAAAGGCAGGTAAAACTGTTTCGTTTATTTCAATAGATGAAGTAGCTGTGGGTTATATAACCATCACTGATAAAATAAAGGAAACTACCAAAAAAGCAATAGGCGATTTATTGAAGGAAGGAATAGAGATCGTTATGATAACAGGTGATAATGCAGGAACTGCAAAGGCAGTTGCAGATGAATTGCACTTAACTGGCTTTAAAGCCGAATACCTTCCCGAAGACAAATTGAAAGAAATAAAAAGGTTACAAGGCGAAGGCAAAAAAGTTGCAATGGCTGGTGATGGCATCAATGATTCTCCGGCATTGGCACAGGCAGATGTTGGGATTGCAATGGGAACGGGAACTGATGTAGCTATTGAAAGCGCTTCCATCACTTTGGTTAAGGGTGATTTGCACGGGATAGTAAAAGCAATAAAACTCAGCAAGGGTGTAATGAAAAATATTCACCAGAATTTGGTGTTTGCTTTCATGTATAATGTGCTGGGAATACCAGTAGCAGCGGGGATTTTGTATCCATTTTTCGGAATTTTATTATCACCTATGATCGCTGCAGTGGCTATGAGTTTTAGCTCAGTTTCAGTTATTGGTAATTCTTTAAGATTAAGGAGTTTAAAATTGTGATCGTATGGAAAAAATGACATGGCTTTCAATTTTACCGCCTATAATAACTATTGCCTTTGCCATTTGGTCAAAGAAAATTTTGCCGTCTTTATTATTAGGCTTATTAGTTGGTAGCTATATCCTTAATCCTTCTATCATTGGAGGAGTTGAAACCGCAATAGAAAACATAATAAATATATTATCTGATAAAGGCAATTTGGAGGTGTTGTTGTTTTTATATTTATTCAGCGGCTTAATTACATTGCTACGGAAAGGAGGTGGAATCAGTGCATTTTCAACCTTGGCAGGTAAACACATCAAAAGTGAAAAAGGAGTATTTTATATTTTATGGGCATTAATTCCAATTACTTTTATTGATTGTGCATTCAGGATTATTGGTGCAGGTTCAATTGTGAGATCTCTTGCTGAAAAAAATAAAATCGCAAAGGAGCGTCTTGCTTATATACTGAATAATACGGCAAGCCCTGTTGTTGAACTAATTCCGATTGCAACTACATTCGTAGGATTTAATATAGCCAATATTGGTCAGGGATTAAAAGTTGCCGGTGTTAAAAACCAATCTGCATATAGTACTTTGCTACATGCTATTCCATTTGAATTTTTCAGTATCGTAATTCTGATTATCACTTTTTTTTCCATTTATTTTCAATTTAAAAAACCTTCCGCACAAAAGGGAATGCAACACAAAAAAATGGAAATGTCTGATGGAATGAATATGGATATGAAAGACGAAAAGCCCGAAATAAAACCACGGCTTTTTAACTTGATTGTTCCAATGGTGGTAGTAATCTTTTTGAGTTTCTTTTTCTTTTGGTATTTTGGAAAAGACAAAGGCGGAGTGAACGGGAATATTTCATCTGTAATTGCAGCCACCGACCCTAACAAAGCAATGTTAGTAGCTTTATTTATTTCAATGTTGATTACGGGTGTCATTTATTTTTTCCAAAAATATTCTCTGAAAAAAATGACCGCAGATATAATTTCCGGAGGTAATGAACTCATGAATATTTTAGCAATTCTTATTGTTGCATGGGCATTGGGTTCAGTTACGCAGGATTTGCAATTAAGTGATTTTATTAAGCAACAATTAGGTTCATTACCTGCATGGAGCATTCCTGTATCGCTTTTCATTGTTGCATCTGTAGTTACTTATTTTGTTGGCGAAGGTTGGGCTGCATCTTCGCTGATCATGCCTTTCGCTATTTCTCTGGCAGTAATTGCAGGTTCAGGTATTCCACTTTGCGTTGCAGCAGTAATCACAGGTGGAACATTTGGAGATGTTACTTCACCAGTTGCCGGAATGACTAACATGTCATCAAACATTGCACATGCAGACCATACAAAATATCTAAAATATGCGGCCCCTTACAATTTCTTAGCAGCGGGAATTGCAGCAATTTTATTCTTAATAACAGGGATTTTAAATAGTCAATAAGTTTTGATAAAAATTATTCTTTAGTTCGTTTGCAAATTATTTAAGGTAAAGAATTTAAAAAAGCTAAAATGAAATAACTTACGAAGAATTTATAAAAGTGTAAATGGTATTTCAATTTCCTTAACGTATATATAGTAATAACTAAAATAAAGAAAATGAAAAATGAAAAAAAAATGCCTCCTGTAGCAAAAGGCAAAAAAACAGGTGCAGGAAGTAACCCTGTAAATAAATTTAAAAAAGGCAAAAGTACAACAGCGGCTGCGATCAACAATGTTATAAAAGGTGCAGTTGAAAATGTAAAAGCAGGATCCGGAAAGGATGTGAGAGGATCCAGTGGTTTAACCAATACAGGACCATTTGTTTCCTACGAGGATTAGGAAGATTTTAGTTTGGGGATGCTTTAATGGAATTGAGGCATTTACATTCCGAAACCTGGGGCATAAACAAACAATGCCTTTATTCCTATGAGTGTTAGTTCTGCTTTAGTTATAGGTAATTCGTTAAGGTTAAAGAGTTTAAAATTATAAAGTATAGCATCAGATAAATAATAATAACTTTGATAAAATGACGATTACAAATAGCATAGCACAGTTTTTGATTAGAGTCTTCAAGGCTTTATTTGTACACAAAAAAGACTGTTGTAAATAAATTCTACTTTTCAAAAATTAATGAATAGAAATATTTCCATACAACTTAAGGCAGCTATTTTAATAATCGTCTTCTCGTTAAATACGGTGATCGGGTTTGCGTGTGCTATAGGTATTGATATGGGATCAAATGCAACTCATCCTCATGAAGAAGAAACAACTGAAGCCGTAGTTCATAATCATAAAGACGGAAAAAAACATGTTCACGAAAAAGAAGCCAAACATTCCGATACAAAATCACACCATCATGATGTGGCGGATAACAAAAAATCAAAAAAAAGCAAAGATGATTGCTGCAACGACAAAGTGATTAAATTTGAGCAGCTTGATAAAGCCGTTGCACATTCTATAAAAATATTTTCTCCCAATTTTTTTCTCCCATTTCTTTCTTCGTTTTATGACATTGATATTTTATACGTCTCATACGTAAATAGCGGTATCAAATATTTTGTGCGTAGTCACCATCCTCCCATACCGGATATTCGTATTGCCATAAGGTCCTTCCAAATCTGATTTCTTTTCTTGAATCGATGTGCTTGCATTGCAATGGTAAAATTGTATGCAATAGCTTTTCTTCAAAATTGAAATCATTTTTTATGTGCAGGTTTTTTTTATTATCAATTTTCATTTTCTCATCAACCGTTGGTTTTTCGCAACGAAGTTTAACAAGGCAGGAAGCGGTAACACTGGGAGAAACTAACAAAGTGAACTCCAATGCATCGCAACTGAATATGGTTCGCCAGCAGCAGTTATTGAAAAGTGCTAATGGCTTCGACAACCCTCAACTGGAATATGATATTGATCCTTACGATCCAATGTCATTGTCAGTGATTGTGCCTTTGCGTTTCCCTTCGGTGTATGCAGCAAGGCGGGGATTGCAAAAGCAACGCATCAGGCTCTCTGAATTAATGTTGCAATTAAATCAATACGATATAAACAGGCTGGTTCAAAACACCTACAACGAAGTACAATATCTGTATGCAAAAATTGAATTATTAAAACAGCAGGATAGTTTATATCAAAATATAAAAACAGCCGCACAACGAAATTTTGATGCCGGGCAAATAAATAAACTGGAAGAATTGTTTGCAGCTAACGAGGCTAACAATATTCATAATGAACTGGATAAGGCATTGATAGAACTGCCTGCACAAAAGAAAGCCTTATCGTACATAATTAATTTTAAAAATGATTTTGTGGTGGATAGTTTTCGGGCAAATATTAACGACCCGATGTTGCTTTCTTTGGCTGATACCATTTCCAATACCATCCGTCCACAAATTTTACAACAGCAGGTTACCATTAGTCAGCAGGAATTAAAAGCAGAACGTGCCGAATTGTTGCCACAATTAAATACAGGTCCGTTGTTTGGATTAGAAAATAAAAATGACAGGAAACAGGGATGGCGGTTTGGCATTTCCCTTCCACTTTGGTTCAATCAAAACCGGGCAAGAATTAAAGCTGCACAAACGGGTATACAACTTGCCGAAGCACAGCGTACAAGAGAGATACAGGATTTAAACAGGCAATATGCTGTAACAATTTCGCAATTGCTGGGTGAACAAAAAAGTCTTAAATATTATACAACCATTGCCAACCAGCAGGCGATCGATATTACCCAAACCGCCATCCGCCTATACCAGGGCGGGCAAATGAATTACATAGAAACGATCCGGAACATTATTACCGCTTTTCAAACCAAAACAAATTACCTGGAAGCGATCCGAAATTTTAACCAGGCGCTTATCGAATTAAAATATTTAAACGGTTCTTTATGATAAAGAAAATTTTATTACTGATACTACTTCCTTTTTCTCTTTTTGCACATGAAGGAGAAGATCATGCTGCCGAAAAGAAAGCCATAACAGGTAACCCAACTTACTTTAGTGCAGAAGCATCCACTGATAAGTACGAAGTTCTCATAAAATACAAAACCATCTCTGCAGGTAAGGAGGGATCTTTTAAATTATTTGTTACCGATTTTGTAACCAATAAACCTGTAGATGATGCACAGGTAACCATTTCAGTTTCCGGCAACAGCGATATAAAACTTTTAGTGAGTAAAACTGACACCGGTGTATATGAAGTGAAAGGCATTTTTCCTGAGAAAAAGAAATACAATATTTCTGTTAATGTAAACAGTGCATTGGGTGCTGACTTGTTATCAGTAAGAGATGTTGAGATCGGTAAAGAATTTCCAAAGCCGGAAGTGGCTGTAACAAAAACGCATTGGTACACGAGTAAATTTTTTATGATAGTGATGGGGCTGGTGGCAGGAATGGTTGTAATGTTTTTTTTAATGAAGAGACCAAACAAACGTTCGGCAACCATCAGCATCATTTTGTTTTTATTATTCCCGGCAACTGCGGGTAATTTTATTTCCGCACACGAAGGAGAAGATCATGGTGATGGCAAAAAAGCGGGTGGCGGTGTTACATCAAATACTTTTATTGTTGAAAAAGAAACACAATTTCTTTTTGATATTCTTACCCGGAAAATCACGACCGGAAATTTCAATCAATCAACTGAATTGCTGGGTACAGTTGTTCCTTCACCAAAAGGACTGGCAGTAATTCAATCACCGCAAACGGGAAAGATTGTTTCAATAAGAACAACAGTGGGTCAGCAGGTTGCCGCAGGGCAGGTGCTTGCAGTGATTGAACAACAAATTGATGCAGGTACTCAAATAAGCATTCTCTCTCAAAAGAATACGGTTGAATCAGAATACAATGCTGCAAAAGCACAGTACGAAAGGTTGAAAAGCATAGCTGACATTGTTGCCAAAAAAGATTTGACTGAAGCAAAAGCAAGATTTGAAACGGCCTTAAAAAATAAAAATTTATTTGAAGCGAATGCCAGGGGGAATTTAAACAGCACAAAAATGGTATCGCTAACAGCACCCATAAACGGAGTAGTGGGAAAATTTAATTACTCCATCGGCGCTGTGGTAAGTGCAGGGCAAACACTGTTTGAAATTACAAACCTTAGTAAAGTGTTTGTAGAAGCACAGGTGTTTAGTAATGACGTTGCTAAATTAAAAGGCATTCAAAAAATAACAGCCGCATCCAGTGTGCTAACGGATACAATGGCGTATGATGTAAAGGTTGTGTCCACTGCTCAACAGGTTAATCCCGATAACCAGTCGCAGGTGGTTTTGTTTGAAGTAACCAATGCGAATGGTCGTTTTAAAATTGGAGAGAATATCAATATCCGCATTTTTTCGGGCAGCTTTTCTAAACAAATTATTATTCCTGATGAAGCGGTTACTGAGATAAATGGAAAGCCCGCAGTTTTTATTAAAGACAGGGCAGAGCAATATTCTGTCAGTTATGTAAACAAAGGCATATCCAATGGTAAAATGATAAACATTTTAAAGGGTGTAGAAGAAGGAGAACGGGTTGTAACCAATGGCGTCTATCAAATGAAAACAATGTTCTTAAATCAATAATTAATAAACTAAAAAACAAAAAAATGAAACACTTAAAATTTATGTTGATGGCATTTGTTGCACTATGTTTTACTGCATCGTTACATGCACAAACATCAAAACAAAAGATCAAAACAAAAAAAGAAAAAACTGCTATGCATTACCAATGCCCCATGAAATGTGAAGGCGATAAAATGTATGATAAAAATGGCAAGTGTCCGGTATGTGGTATGAAAATGAAACCGGTGAAAGCAGAAGCTGCCCATACTTCATTTCAATGCCCAATGAAATGTGAAGGCGATAAAACCTATGCTGCTACCGGCAAATGCCCGGTATGTAATATGGCGCTGGTAAAAGTTGACAAAAAATAAAACAACCATATATATCTCTGGTAATAATTTAAAAATAAAAAATAATGAAAACGGTTTTTAAAAACAGTATAACAATTCTTTTCCTTGCAGGTACAACCATGTTCGCTGCATGCAATAATTCCGGCAGCGAAACTGATAAAACAAAAGTTGAAAAAACGGCAGTTGCTGAACATAGTGAAGAACATATTTTCGCCTGTCCCATGCACCCGGAGGTAACAGGTAAGGAAGGCGACACCTGCCCAAAGTGTGGAATGAAGCTGGAACACAACGACAATGCGGGTTCTGCAAGCAATGTAAAAATGCAGTTCAGCACAATACCTGCAACCGTTAATCCAAACCAGGAAGTAAGCTTATCGCTCACTCCAAAATTGAAAGACAATGATAAAGAACAGGTGGCATTAGATATTGAACACGACAAAAAAATACATCTTATTGTTGTGAGTGAGGATCTTTCTTATTTCGATCACATACATCCTGAGATTAATGCCGATGGAAATTATATTGTGAAACACAAATTTCCTTTTGGTGGCAAGTTCACTTTGTTCGCAGATTACAAACCCAGCGGTGCCAATCATACTGTTGATAATTTAACAGTGAATGTTACGGGCAATGTACCTGCTGCAAAAAAATACGGAGCAGATAAATTAGTTAGCAATGTAGATGGGTTTACCGTTACACTTTCGCCGGAGAGTGGCAGGTTTGTAACCAAATTACCCATGCATATTTCAGGCGCTGTTACCAAAGATGGCAAAGCAGTTGACCCGAATGCAATGGAAAATTACCTGGGTGCAAAAGCACACATGGTAGTGGTTAGTCTTGATGAAAAAAAATATTTACATGTGCATCCCGGGGTTGAAAACGGCAAATTTGATTTGCATACAACCTTTGATAAACCCGGTATTTACAGGGGCTGGATACAATTTCAAACGGATGGTAAAGTGCATACATCAGATTTTGTGATGAATGTTGCAGAGGGAAAATAAACCGTATCAAGCCCATTGATAAGATACCAGTTAAAAAGAAAAGTCTAAGTATATGTTAGAATGATCAATAAAATTATTGCAAACCATTTTATATAAATATCAATTAAAATAAAAAAAAACAAATCATGAAAAAGAACTTTTTTTTAGTAACAGCAATAGCTGTTTCTGTAGCCTTGTTACAGGCTTGTAATGGTGGCAACAGTTCCACAGAAACTAAAACAGATACAACCATGCAAACCGACGGAGGTATGAAAAACATGGGTCCATCAGGAGATGCAGAGCACGACAACATGATGAAAAAGATGATGGACGACATGGGAGCAATGAAAATGTCAGGCGATTTTGATCTTGACTTTGCCAATATGATGATACCACATCACCAGAGTGCAGTGGATATGGCGCAGATGTATTTACCAAAAGGTAAAGACGAAAAAATAAAGATGATGGCGCAAAATATTATCAGTGCACAAAAGAAAGAAATAGAAGAATTAAAAACGATGGTAGCCAATCATGAAGCTGCTGAAAAGAAAGAACAGCATTCAGCAAAAGAACACGGTGGAGAAAAACATAATGAACTGATGGAGACCATGAACACCATGATGAGCAAAATGAAGGATATGAAAATGACCGGTGATGCTGATAAAGATTTTGTGATGATGATGATACCTCACCATCAAAGTTCAGTTGATATGGCAGATGATGAATTATCACATGGCAAACATGTTGAGATTAAACAGTTTGCACAAAAAGTTGTTGACGGACAAAGCAAGGAAATTAAAGAGTTTAATGAGTGGCTTGCAACAAAGAAATAATTCACTCAAAAGCGTTGAGGAAAATTAAGGCGCTAAGAAATTAATCTTAGTGCCTTAATTCTTTGCTTAAAAAGGCAGGGTACTTAAAAGAAAAATATGCTCAATAAATTAATAAAGTTTTCATTACACAACAGGTTGTTTGTAATTGCAGCAGCGGCATTGGTTATGGTGTATGGCGTAATTACTTTTATCAACCTGCCCGTGGATGTGTTACCCGATCTAAATAGACCAAGGGTTACTGTATTTTTAGAAGCCAATGGCATGGCTCCCGAAGAAATAGAAGCCCAGGTAATTCTTCCGGTTGAAACTGCCATGAACGGTTCGCCGGGTGTGGAAGCAGTGAGGTCTGTTTCTTCTCCGGGGCTGGGTTTGGTGTTTGTTGAGTTTGGATGGAACACTGACATTTACCGGGCAAGGCAACTGACTGCAGAGAAATTACAAACCACGCCACTGCCAAATAATATTGTTCCTGTTATGGGACCTATCAGTTCTGTAATGGGACAATTTATGATGATCGCTTTAACATCCGATACCACTTCCCAGGCTGATCTTAGAACGCTGAGTGATTTTGTTATCCGACGCAGACTGATGAGTGTGAAAGGTATTGCACAGGTGATACCCATAGGTGGCGAAAAATTGCAATACCAGGTTTTGATATCTCCTGCAAAGCTTCGCCAGTACAAGGTTTCCATTGATGATATTGATAAAGCGCTACAGCTTACCAACGTAAACAGTACAGGCGGATTCATCAATAATAAAGGCTCTGAAGTGTTGGTACGCAACATTGCACGGGCAAATACTTTAGAAGATATTGCGGGCACTGTTGTGTCAGGTAAAAATGGTGCGCCTGTTTTATTAAGTAATGTGGCAGAGGTAAAATTTGGTGGCAGCGTAAAGCGTGGCGATGGATCATTAAATGGCAAGCCTGCAGTAATTCTTAGTATAGAAAAACAACCCAACGCAAGCACTGTTGATCTTACCAATGAAATAATAAAGGCGATAGAAGAATTGAGAAAAACGCTTCCAAAAGATGTAAAGATCAACACCGATGTTTTTCAGCAAAAACATTTTATACAGAACTCTCTTACCAATGTAGAGACCGCATTGCGTGATGGCTTCATCCTGGTGATAATTATTCTTTTTCTTTTTTTATTAAATTTCAGAACAACTATCATAACGCTTACTGCTATTCCTTTATCACTCATCATCACGGCAATTATTTTTAAGGCATTTGATATTTCTATTAATACACTTACCCTTGGCGGTTTAGCCATTGCCATTGGTGAACTGGTGGATGATGCAATTGTGGATGTTGAAAATGTTTTCCGTCGGTTAAAAGAAAACTGGTCAAGTCCCAATCCCAAACCATTGATAAAAGTAATTTATGAAGCCAGCAGCGAAGTAAGAAACTCCATTGTGTATGCTACCATTATTGTCGTGCTGGTATTTCTTCCCTTATTTTATTTGCAGGGTATCGAAGGCAAAATATTTGCACCGTTAGGCATCGCTTACATTACTTCCATCATTGCTTCTCTCTTGGTTTCATTAACGGTAACACCGGCGTTGTGCAGTTATTTATTAGGGAAGAAGAAACACCTCAATCATGTAAACCTGCTTTTCTGGAAAAAGAAACACACGGATACTTTTGAAGAAGCAGAAGCACATAAGCCTGCCTCTCATTCAACAGAAGAAGAAGCGTTATATGCTTCATCCCACGACGACAGCCCGATGGTACGATGGATGAAAAAACAGGATATAAAAATTTTGAAACAGGGATTGAAGCGACCGAAAGTAGTGATAGGTATCGCCATTGCATTGATCATTATTTCCATGAGCATCATTCCTTTTTTTGGAACTGAATTTCTGCCTCCTTTTAATGAAGGAAGCTTTACCATAAACCTTGCATTGCCCGCTGGTACTTCATTACAGGAAGCAAATAAAATTGGGAGCATCGCAGAAAAACAAATTCTGGAAGTGCCGGGTGTATTATTAACAGCCCGCCGTACCGGACGTGCCGAACTGGATGAACACGCCGAACCGCCCAGCAATTCAGAAATAGAAGTTGCTATAAAGGATGATTTTATAAAACGAAAAGATGCCATACTCAGCGGCATTCGTGACAGGCTTTCCATTTTAAAAGGAGTAACAGTAAACATTGGTCAGCCTATCTCTCACCGGCTCGATCATTTGTTATCGGGAGTAAGAGCACAGATCGCCATTAAAATATTTGGCAACGACCTTGCAGGTTTGCGCAACGATGCAGGGCAGGTTAGTGAAATCATAAAAACCGTTCCCGGTGTAGTGGATGTGCAGATTGAGAAGCAGGTATTGGTGCCGCAACTTACTGTAAAAATTGACCGCAAGGCAGTACAGCGGTACGGATTGCAGGTAGGAAAAATTGCAGAAGACATCGAAATTTTTTACAACGGAAAAGTAGTTAGCCAGGTAATTGACGGGCAAAAAAGTTTTGATATTCTTTTAAGAACAAATGACAGCACACGCAATGACATTTCAGAAATTGGCAGTACGCAGATATCCACGCCGGATAGTGCATTGATACCATTGAGCCAGATTGCAAAAGT
>JBKJSX010000006.1:0-14862 GCA_046594375.1 Chitinophagaceae bacterium | reverse complement strand
AAACGAAAATGAAACATTACTAACACCACCACTGACTTTGGCAAGCGGCATTTTTTGTTTTATTATTCTTGTTGCCTCAATAAAATCAACTCCATAATTATTATGTTCTTCTATCCCTGTTGCTATTGCAAAAATGTTAGGATCAAAAATTATATCCTGCGGATCGTAGCCAACCTGCTCAGTTAATATTTTATATGCTTTAGAACAAATTTCAATCTTACGTTCTTTTGTATCGGCCTGTCCCTTCTCATCAAACGCCATCACAACAACCGAGGCGCCATAGCTTTTACAAATGATCGCCTGCTCAATAAACTTTTCCTCTCCTTCCTTCATCGAAATAGAATTCACGATACACTTGCCCTGCACACATTTTAAGCCTGCTTCAATGATGTTAAATTTGGAAGAATCGATCATGATGGGAATCTTCGCAATATCAGGCTCAGCCTGCAACAGGTTGAGAAAAGTTGTCATCGCTTTTTCTCCATCCAACAAAGCATCATCCATATTAACGTCTAAAATTTGAGCGCCGCTCTCTACCTGTTGCCTTGCAACTGAAAGCGCTTCTTCATAATTATCAGACCGGATTAGTCTTGCAAATTTTTTAGAGCCTGTTACATTGGTTCGTTCGCCAACGTTCACAAAATTTGTTTCAGGGCGAACCACTAAGGGCTCCAATCCTGCTAATCTTAAAAATGGTTGTATATGAATTGTATCACTCATAATTAATCTTCTTATGCAGGAATTTCTTCTTCAACAATTGGTAATACTCTTGCCTGATATTTTTTTACCTGCTCTGCAATATGTTTAATGTGATCCGGTGTTGTGCCGCAACACCCACCAACTATATTTACAAATCCTTCCGCAGCCCACTCTTCAATAATGTGTGCTGTTTCATGTGGTTGTTCATCATATTCTCCAAACGCATTTGGCAAGCCAGCATTAGGATAAGCTGAGGTGTAACAACTTGCCAACTGGCTTAGTTCCTCTATATGCGGACGCATTTCGCTTGCTCCTAAAGCGCAATTCAACCCGATGCTTAAAGGTTTTGCATGCGATACAGAAATATAAAATGCTTCCAGGGTTTGACCACTTAATGTTCGTCCGCTTGCATCAGTAATCGTTCCACTGATCATCACAGGAAGTTCTTTTTGTTTTGTATCCCTGAAATATTTTTTTATCGCATAAATAGCCGCTTTGGCATTTAGTGTATCAAAAATCGTTTCTATTAAAAGAACATCTACGCCGCCATCCACCAAACCTTTTACCTGTTCGTAATATGCGTTGGCAACTTCATCAAATGTTACGGCACGGTAACCGGGATTATTTACATCAGGAGATAAGCTCAATGTTTTGTTTAGCGGACCGATAGCCCCTGCAACAAACCTCACCACCGACCCCTCTCCTTCAGATAGTGGAGAAGACAAAAATTTATTCATTGCATTTTTTGCACACTTTGCTGCGGCAACATTTAATTCATATGCCAGCGACTGCATATCATAATCAGCCTGCGCAATGGACGTGCTGCTGAAAGTATTGGTTTCAATAATATCAGCGCCTGCTTCCAAATACTGCTGATGGATTTCTTCAATAATTTTGGGCTGTGTAATACTTAAAAGATCGTTATTACCTTTTACATCTTTGTGCCAATCTTTAAATCGCTCGCCACGGTAATCGTTTTCCTCAAGCTTGTGGCGCTGTATCATTGTGCCCATTGCACCATCGATGATCAGTATTCTTTCTTTTAGGCAATCCTGAATTGTTTTCATTTTGCTTAATTTATGTATGTAGTTGAAGTGAGTGATCCTTCGCTTTACTCCGGACAGGCTATACGATGATGACCAAAGTTGTGAAAGACCACAAACAAAAAACAAAGCAAACTTTTAAACGAAATTTAAGATCCTGAAGTAACCCCGATATTAACCGGGCAGAATGGTTTTCGTTTATTAGTTCAGTTTCCTAAAACTTTAGGACGATCCAGGCCGAACAATAAACAAATCCGCCTGAATGTGGTGTAAAATTAAATCATGTAAGTGGGAAAACAAAATCACAGTGCTTGCAAACCTTGCTACGGCATACCTATTTGATTAATATCATCATCCAAAAGATCAGGTTTTTTTGCAAGGCTGGCTTTTATAATAACATAGCCTGTTACAGCTCCTGCAACCGCAACCAATTCAATACTGATGATATTACCGGTACCAAAGATCATTATCCCAATTAGTGCCCCGACAAATTCGCCCGCTATCCAAGCCAACACAAAATACAATTTCCATAAGCCCGGCTTTAAACCTTTGGCGGCAGCAATGTTTCCAATTTGTTTGGCAAGAAAAATAAGTGCAATTATTTCAAGCATACAAAAAATTAAACGAGATCGATATCAAAATTTACCAGTTGAACAAACTCCTCAAGCCTTACATCGATATCTGTTTTGGTGATTTCTTTTAAGCGTTGAGGGCCAAATTTCTCAACACAAAAACTTGCCATTGCAGAACCAACAATGATGGCGGTCTTCATGTTTTCAAAACTGATATTTTTTGTTTTTGCAAGGTGCCCGATAAATCCACCCGCAAAACTATCACCTGCTCCTGTTGGATCAAACACGTCTTCCAAAGGCAATGCCGGTGCAAAGAAAACATGATTGCCATGAAATAGCAATGCGCCATGCTCGCCTTTTTTTATAATGAGATATTTAGGTCCCATACCCAGAATTTTTTTTGCAGCTTTAACCAAAGAAAAGTCTCCGCTCAATTGCCTCGCTTCTGTATCATTAATTAATAACACATCGATCATTGTAAGAACTTTCATGAGATCTTCCAATGCTGTGTCCATCCAAAAATTCATTGTATCTAACACAATTAGTTTTGGCCGCTTTTTCAATTGTTGTATCACGCTTATTTGCAGCCTTGGCATTAAATTGCCAAGCATTAAAAACTCTGCGCCCTGGTAACTATCCGGAACTTTAGGATCAAAATCTGCAAGCACATTCAGGTCTGTAATGAGGGTATCTCTCGTATTCATATCCATGTGATACTTACCACTCCAGAAAAAAGATTTTTTTCCGGGAACAATTTCTACTCCCTCTAATTGCACGTTACGCTTTTTTAATTCATCCATTTCCTCCTGCGGAAAATCTTCACCTACAATTGAAATCTGCTGAACAGTTATACCAAGATGGCTGGCTGCATATGCAACATAGGTTGCAGATCCGCCAACTATCTTATCAATTTTACCAAAGGGAGTTTCAATAGCATCAAACGCCATAGTACCAAGTGCAATAACAGACATAGTTTTTTTACCTTAATTAATTTGAAATAAAAACTTTGCAAATGTAGCTGATTAACTTGTTTTGCTAAGCCGGAATGCAATTATAAATTTTACCTGAACTTTGCTTATGCTATTGCAATTACATCCTGACAATCCACAACCAAGATTACTTAGGCAAATTGCTGAGTGTTTAAAAGATGGCGGCGTAATTATTTATCCAACCGATACAATTTACGGGTTGGGGTGTAATATTCACCAGCAAAAGGCTGTGGAAAGAATTTGTAAGATTAAAAATACAGATCCTCAAAAAGCACAGCTTTCTTTTATATGCCGCGATCTTAGTCATTTAAGTGATTACACTAAAAGCATTGACACACCTTTATACCGAATGCTTAAAACATATTTGCCAGGTCCGTACACTTTTATTTTGCCTGCAAGCAAACAGGTACCAAAAATTTTAAAGAGTAAAAAAGAAACGATCGGGCTTCGTGTTCCTGATAATATTATTTGCAGGCAAATATTGGAAACTTTAGATGCTCCTCTTTTAAGTGCATCCTTGCCCGGAGAAATGGTGGAAGAATATACAGATCCCGAAATTATTTTTGAAAAATTTGGAGATAAGGTTGATTTTGTAATTGATGGCGGACAGGGAGGAATGAATCCGTCTACCATTATTGATTGCACAACAGATGATTGGCATGTAATTCGCCAAGGGCTTGGAGAGTGGGCTGCATAGGGTCAGTTTCGTTTGGCAGTGTTTCCAATTCTTCAGTAATATCATCATCATCAACTCCGCCGATTTTTGCAGCAAGAATATTAAAACTCATTCTATGATATTTGCATAGCCCGTGCTTTTCAATTGCAGTGCGGTGCTCGCGGGTGCCATAACCCTTATTGTTTTCCCATGCATACATTTTAAATTTCTTATGCAGCGTTTGCATGTATTCATCCCGATACGTTTTTGCCAACACACTTGCAGCAGCAATTGAGGTGTACACTCCATCACCTTGTATCACACACTGATGAGGATAGTCTTTATATTTTTTAAACCTGTTGCCATCAATCAATAAAAACTCAGGCTTATGCTTAAGTTTATTTAAAGAAAGGTGCATGGCTTTAAAAGATGCCTGCAAAATATTTATTCTGTCAATTTCATTGTTATCAACTTTGGAAACAGAATAAGAGATACACTCTTTTTCAATAATAGGGCGAAGCATTTCCCTGTCTTCTTTTTTCATTTGCTTTGAATCATTCAAAGCAGGGTGATAAAAATCTTTTGGTAAAATAACGGCTGCGGCAAACACCGGGCCGGCAAAACAACCACGACCGGCTTCATCTAAACCGGCCTCACAAAATTTATTATGAAAAAAAGGAAGTAGCAACAGGAAATTTTATCAAAACTAATTATCTCAAAAATATTTGTCCCAAAAATTTATCAACATAAATTTTTAATGGGCTTATACAAATAACTTTGCGTATGCAAAATTCTTTGGATCGACGTTCTTCAAAACCTGTAGCAATTTGGTTATTGATAGGCGTTGCAATGATAATGATACAAGTACTGCTTGGAGGAATTACAAGACTAACAGAATCGAGTTTATCGATCACCGAATGGAAGCCAATTACAGGTGCGCTACCTCCATTAAATACTGTAGAATGGCAGGCTGAATTTGATAAGTATAAAAACACTGACCAGTTCCGTTACATACATGCTGACTTTACTTTAAGCGATTTTAAATTCATTTTTTTTTGGGAATGGTTTCACCGCTTTTGGGCAAGACTTTTGGGAGTTGTCTTCATAACAGGGTTTGTATATTTTCTTGCAAGAAGGAAATTTAAAAAGGAAATGATCATCCCAATGATCATACTTTTTTTATTAGGAGCCATGCAAGGGCTTATTGGATGGATAATGGTAAAGAGCGGACTGGTGCCTGAAAAATTATTTGTTGGCCACATACAACTTGCTACACATTTTATTGCTGCGCTCGTTTTACTGAGCTATACTTTTTGGTTTGCATTAAGTTTATTGATACCAAAAAATAAACTCGTGATAAATTCATCTTTAAAAAAAATTACTATAGCTATTATTTGTGTTTTGGTTGTACAACTTATTTATGGAGCATTCATGTCAGGCTTAAAAGCCGCAACTGTAGCGCCAACATGGCCGGATATAAACGGAAAGATGATCCCTGATCAATTAAATAACTTATCGCCCTCGTGGAAAAATTTAGTTGATAATAAAATTGCCATTCAACTAATTCACAGAAGCATTGCATATTTATTAACGCTGTTGGTTTTTGTTTGGACGATACACGCAAGCAAGGTGAAAAGCAATTATCTTTTAAACAAAACCAAATGGCTTCCCCTGACATTTATTTTGTTACAGGTTGTGCTGGGTATTCTCACAATAATAAGGTCACCATTTGGTAATAGCCTGGTGTGGTTTGGTCTTGCGCATCAATTTACCGCAATGTTATTTTTGATTATCATGATGTGGATGACATTTTTATTGCGAACCAATTTAAAATTAAAAACCATTTCATCTAATGAAAATTATTCCACTTAGTGAAGGGGCTTTTACTGTTGACAGATCAAAACAATTTATTCCATTCGATCTGCAGAAAGATAAATTGCAGGAAAGAAATGTTGGAAGTTTATTGGTAGAGATTCAACCTTTTGTAATTGTTACCTCAAAAGATATTTTGCTTTTGGATACAGGTCTGGGATTTACAAATGCAAATGGTGTTTTACAAATACATCAAAATTTATTGAACAATGGGATTGGCCCTTTAGAGGTAACTAAAGTGTTACTCACGCATCTGCATAAAGATCATTCCGGGGGAATAAGTGAACAAACCAATGGAGAAAGAGTTTTGAGTTTTGCCAATGCCACTTATTATATTAACAGGCAGGAATTTGATTTTGCTTTTGAGAATGCAAAGTCTTCTTATATGATCGAAGATTTTGAATTGCTTAAAAATTCAAGCCACGTAAAATTTATTGAAGGCGATGGAGTAATTGATGATTACATTAAATACAAAGTAACCGGCGCTCATTCTCCATATCACCAGGTTTTTTGGATAAGGGAAAATGAAGAAATTATTTTTTTTGGAGGAGATGTTGCCCCTCAATTACAACAAATGAAAAATAAATTTATCGCTAAATATGATTATGATGGCAAGCGATCGATGGAATTAAGACAAGAATGGAGGGAGTTGGGTGAGCTTGAAAAATGGGTGTTTCTATTTTATCACGACAATAAATCTCCGGTTGTTAAGTATTAAAATTAAAAAAGGCCTGCCCTGAAAAGGGCCGGCCGTTGCTAACCTATGAAAAACACCTAGTAACAAAAATAGGAGAATTTTTATACAATCCAAGTATTACTAAATATTTTCTAAATAAAATATAGAAAGATAACTACACAAGGAGGCGGATAGGGTTGTTACTGAGCTGGTTTATCTTTTAGATGACGCATTAAAACGCTTCTAAATTCTCTTTCAGCATTAAAAAGGACAGTGGCTTTGGGCTGGCCGATTACTTTGACAAATTCAGTCCTATACTTCTTCTTAACATTCAGGATCTTTTCTTCATTATCAATTGCATCACCACCGGCTTTGCTATCCTTATATGCCTGTCTTATTTCTGTTTCATAACTATTGAATACCGGCCAAAACTTTTGAGCTTCATCTGCACTAAGCTCGAGTTTTTGAGTAATGAAAGCGATTTTTAAGGACTGGATCTTTTCAGATCTGCCTTCTTTATCCTTATTTTGGGCTTTTACGTTAGTATAGCCCGAGGTGAAAAGTATTAATACAAGTAAAAATTGTTTCATTTTAAAATCCCTCCATTTAATTTTGAGAATTCTTATTTTTCTTGTCCAAATAATTGTCTAACGCACCTTCATCAAGCAAATAATCATTTGTTGCCGGAAGTTCATTTTCGTTCACACTTGTTACCAAAGCCTCATTATCTACTTCATTACCTGTCTTTTCAAGATATTTAATTACATCATCATCCGACAATGATGCTATAGCTGCATTTACCTGTTGTTCGTCTTTAAATTGAGACGCTTTTTGAATAGAGGATGAAATCGATTCATCCAAATTGTTAGCTCCTGAATTTTGAGACGCATCAAACATCATTAATGAGCTTAGACCTATAACACCCGTTACTACGGCTGCCGCCGCATATTTCCATACCGAATCTCTTTTATTTAATTCAATTACTTTGGCTTGAGGCTTTTCAACTACCTTATCCAAAATATCATTTTGCAGATTTAGAAAATAGCCTGCCGGAACTTCAAAAACATTTTCATTTTGAATAGAGTAAAGCATTGGCGACAATATTCTTAACTCCTGTTCTGCAGTTTCGTCCAACGATCTAATCTTTTGCAAAATCGATGAACTTAGGTTTTCGAAATAACCTTCAGGAATGGTTAATGTTTCAATTAAAGGTGAAGTATCCAGCTTTTTTAAAATAGTAATTGAAAGCATATCAAAATACCCTTCAGGGATAGAAAAAACATTCTTTTTTTCAATCCCTGCCAGCAATGAACTGATACCAGCTAATTCATCAGATATTTCTTTAGAGATTTTCATCTGTAAATAGACGTCAATAATGCCCGATAGTTTAACCGCTTTAGCCATTTAATATAAATTCTTCAATTTTTTTAGCAGCATGATGATAACTTGCCTTTAATGCGCCTTCGCTCGTTTCCAAAACCCTGCTCATTTCTTCGTAAGGCATTTCATCATAATATCTTAAATTAAAAACTACTCTTTGCTTTTCAGGCAGTTGCTGAATGCCTAATTGCAGCTTCCACTCCAGCCGGTTTGCGTCAAAATTTGTATCTGCTTTTAGTTTGTTCTCTAACCCGGTACCTACATCGCTTAGAGAAACTGAACTTCTTTTTTTCTGCTGTTCCAAAAAAGTGAGGCATTCATTAGTTGCTATACGGTAGAGCCATGTATATAATTGGCTGTCTTCTCTAAAATTTTCCAACCCTTTCCATACCTTGATGAACATGTTTTGCAAAACATCATTTGCATCATCATGATCTACCACCATCCTGCGGATATGCCAATATAATTTTTCCTGGTATTTTTTTAAAATGGAAGTAAACGCAGACTCTTTTGTCTCCGCATTTTTAAACCTGAATAAAAGTTCTTTATCATCCTGCACAACAGTCATAAATAATTATTATGTCAGTAGTAAAAATAAGTTTAATGATGTATTAATTATTAATATGAATTGCTAATATTATCCTGCGAAAGTTTGACCTTAAAAGCTATAAGCCTGAAAAATGTAATATTATTTTTTTGCCATCACTCTTTCTGCTGCTGCAACAATATCCGGTGTATCCAATCCATATTTTTTTAGAAGCTCGAGTGGTTTTCCGCTTTCACCAAAAGTATCTTTGGTGCCTACATATTCAATTGGAATAGGAAATTTTTTTGCGGCTACCTGTGCGATGCTGTCTCCAAGTCCACCAATGATATTATGCTCCTCCGCAGTGACGGCGCATTTTGTTTTTGTGATGGATCTAATTATAGCATCAATATCCAAAGGTTTTATTGTATGGATGTTGATAACCTCTACACTTATTCCTTTTTCTTCCAAAATTTTTCCGGCTTCAATTGCTTTCCATACCAGGTGACCACATGCAAAAATTGTTACATCACTACCCTCGTTTAGTATTTGCGCTTTACCAATTGTAAAATCTTCATGCTTTGTAAAGTTGGGCCATTTAGGGCGGCCAAATCGTAAATACACGGGACCTTTATAATTTGCGATCGCAATTGTTGCAGCCTTTGTCTGGTTAAAATCACACGGAACAATAACTGTCATGCCCGGTAGCATTTTCATCAACCCTATATCTTCTAATATTTGGTGTGTAGCACCATCTTCACCTAATGTTAAGCCTGCATGAGAGGCACATATTTTTACATTTTTATTGCTATACGCTACGGATTGACGGATCTGATCGTAAACACGTCCGGTAGAAAAATTGGCAAAGGTTGTTGTGTACGGAATTTTTCCTCCGATAGTTAGCCCGGCGCCAATGCCTATCATATTTGCTTCTGCAATTCCGCACTGAAAAAATCTTTCCGGAAAATCTTTTATGAAAGGTTTGAGTTTTAATGAGCCTGCAAGATCTGCGGTAAGTACAACAACATTCTCATTGCTTTTGCCAAGCTCATAAATTCCTTCACCAAAGCCCTCTCTTGTTTCCTTTTCGTTAATGGGTTGTATATCTTTTAGCATAGCTATTAAAATTTAAGCTGCAAAATACTAAAGCTTACGCTTTGGCTGTCTAATAAAAAAAACTATTTCGAGATTTCTGAAATTGTATAGAACTTAAGATTAAGCGATTTTGCTCTTATGAGTATTTCTCTTAATTTCCAAAGTGGAATTTGCATTTTCATGTCATGCCGTTCCACGTTATGCACAAGCAAAACAGCGCATCGGTTAGTTTGCTGGGCAAGATAGAGAAGGTCTTCAATTTTATTAAGGGTGCGATTGCTGGGTTCATCAATCCCTAATCCAAAAAGTAGTTTATTACCTTTTAGAGGTACAAGGCTTCTGGAAAGATCCTGTGTACCATTTAATGCACGAACGCTTTTAAAACGTTTTTCTAATAACTGGTCAAGAAGATCATTGTGCTTTCCATAAGGATAAGCAAAAGTTGTTGGAAATAGTCCGTCATTATTGAGTAAACGCAAACCTCGGTCAACTTCCACTTTAATCAATTTCTCAATACTCATACTATCAACACCTTTTAAAAAATTTATATGATTGGTTGAATGGAAAGCTATCTCATGCCCGTGATCCTTTATCTCCTGAAGCTTAATTTTTTGAGCAGCTTTAAGCTTATTGTAATTTGAAATATAAAAAGTTGCCTTTACTCCCAACGAATCAAACAGGTTAAGATTGGGATACCAATTATCAATGTAATTATCATCAAATGTAAGTGCTAATCCTCCCCTTGTATTGCCATTGGATGAAACAGTAATTTCATTTTTGTTGCAGGATTGATTGGCAAAAATTAATATTGCCATGAGGGTCAAAAAAGTGATCCTGGTACATTTAAAAATCATTTACAACCGCTTGTTTAAAATTCCGATAATTTGGGGAGTACAAAAGCTAGAAACGAATCTATTCATAGGAGAAATTGGAGTGCAATTTAGTGAAAAAAATTTCCTAGTTCATGTGATAATTGGGATTATTATGCATTGCTTCATCTTCTTTTAATTTAAGTTCCCACTTCCAGGCGGTAGACATCATGTCTTCCAACGAATATTTTATATCCCATCCCAGCTTTTCTACCGCCAGTTTATTATCTGCATATACTGCCACTACATCCCCTTTTCGCCGTGGGCCTATTGTGTAATTTAGTTTTACATCACTAACTTTTTCAAATGCCTTTATAGCCTCCAAAACAGTAACACCATTGCCAGAACCTAAATTAAAAACCTCACACCTGCCGCTGTTTTTATGCTCCATAAGATATTCCAGAGCTAAAGTATGTGCATGTGCAATATCGCTAACATGAATATAATCACGCAGGCATGAGCCATCCCGCGTTGGATAGTTATCACCATGTACTTTTAATTGGGGTATTTTTCCAATTGCCGTCTGGGTAATGGCAGGTACAAGATTTTCGGGTTTGCCCAATGGAACCTCGCCAATGAGTGTTGAAGGGTGTGCACCTACGGGATTAAAATATCTTAACAAAATACTTTGTGCAAGTATGGTTTTCGTTGTCTCGCTTACAATTTGTTCGCCCATTTGTTTTGTATAACCATAAGAAGATTCTGCTGGTTTAGGTGGTGTGGCTTCTGTTACAGGAATTTCGTCAGGGTTACCATACACGGTGCATGAAGAAGAAAAAATAAAATAGGGAACCTGGAACTCCTTTACACATTTTAAAATATTAATCAGGGAGTCAAGATTATTCTCAAAATAAAGCAGGGGTTCATGAACAGATTCACCAACTGATTTATAGGCAGCAAAATGAATGATCCCTTCAATGTTTGGATTCTCCTGAAACACTGCATGGGTCTCATCAAAATTGCAGAGATCAACTTTATAATTCTTAACTTTTTTGCCGGTAATTTTTTCTATCCCTTCTAATAATACTGGGGTAGACCTTGAATTATTGTCAACACAAATTGGATCAAATCCATTTTCTATAAGATCAACAATTGTATGTGCTCCTATGTAACCGCAACCTCCTGTAACTAATATTTTCTTCATGATGCAAAGAAAGAAAAAAATATTTACAAAGGTAAATTGTGGAATGTCAATTGTCAGTGAATGGTCAATGTTAAACCAAATTCTTTTTATTTAACCATTAATCTCTCACCTTCTCAGGAATGAAAAACAATGAAATAAATTAAAGCAGCAAGCCCTGCACTTATAGGGATAGTTAACACCCATGCCCAAAGAAGGTTAACGGTTATACCCCAACGCACTGCCGAAAGCCGTTTAGTAGCGCCAACACCGATAATTGAACCGGCGATAGTATGCGTTGTACTTACTGGAATTTTTAATGCCTCTGTAATAAAAAGTGTCAGAGCTCCTGCAGTTTCTGCTGCTACACCTTCAAATGGGGTTACTTTAGTAATACGTGTGCCCATGGTTTTAATGATCTTCCATCCACCCGTAAGGGTACCTAATGCAATAGCAGTATAACAGGCTAGTGGCACCCAAAAAACCATGTGATCTAAATGGTATTTTTTAGGATCGTAGGCAATCAGTGCAGCCATAATAATGCCCATTACTTTTTGTGCATCATTACCGCCATGCCCTACGCTAAAAACGGCAGAGGATAATAGCTGAAGACGCTTAAACCAATGATTTGCCCGTGCAGTATTGAGTGTGTTAAGGTAATAAGTAAAAATGGCCATAGTGATAAGAATTAGGCTCATCAATATCCATTTAAAATTTTTTGTATAAAAAATTACCTGCCAGATGTAGGTTGTATAATGTGTTTTTTTATCAAGTACGGTTTTATCAAGCTCAAGAATTTTATATAAAAAAAGACACACCAATAATATTACTATTGTTGAAATAACTTTTGGTACCGGTCCTTTTCTAAATGAGTTTAAAAACCATAAGGAAATAATATATGCCATTATCATACCTACTAGCGGGGCAATAAAAATAAATCCAATAGTTTTAAATACAGGATCATTCCAGTTTACTGAATGTATGCCTGCATGTGCAATTGCGGCACCTGCAAATCCACCAATTAATGTATGTGAAGAAGAAGAAGGAATACCAAACCACCACGTCAACAAATTCCAGAGAATAGATGCGATTAGACCTGCACAAACTACAGGCAATGTAATATATTCTGCCTTTACAGTTTTGGCAACGCTGTTGGCAACACCGTGATCTTTAAAAATAAAGTAGGCGACAAAATTGAAGAGCGCCGCCCAAAGCACTGCCTGGAAGGGAGTGAGTACTTTGGTAGAAACGATCGTTGCAATTGAATTGGCAGCATCATGAAAGCCGTTGATATAATCAAAAATTAGTGCGAGGGCTATGATAATAATGAGAAACGTCATAAATTAACTGGTGAGGTGCCTTAAATTTTATGCGTATTTAATAATAATTGATTCTATTACATTCGCCGCATCCTCACATTTGTCAGTTACTATTTCCATTACCTGGTATATTTCTCTTTTCTTAATTACTTCTTTTGCGTCCGGTTCTGTTTCAAATAATCTTTCAATACTCATATCAAATACATCGTCTGCCTGGTTCTCAATGCTGTTTATCATCACCATTGAATCTGTAATTTTGCGCAGATTCTTCATATCACGTAATTCCAAGACTACTTTTTGTACTTCGCCGCAGGCGCTGCTAATAAGTTCACTTAATTTTTGGATACCAATATCACTGGGGTCTACTTTATAAAAATTTATTTTTTTGGCTGTAGCATAAATGTAATCGGATACATCATCAAGTGCAGAGGCTAAGGAGTGAATATCTTCCCTGTCGAAAGGGGTAATAAAATTTCTGCCCAGTTCAGTAAATATCCTATGTGTATAATCATCATTGATATGCTCCATATCCTCAATCTCTTTTATGTAAACGGCTCTCAACTCAAAGTCGGGTTCTTTTACAACCTCTTTTAATTTATTGCCCATTTGCATTACTGTTTCTGCTACACTTTCAAATAACTGGAAGAAAACCTTATCCTTCGGCAGAAAAAATTTTAAAAAAGAAGCTGAGGCCATATTGTATGATTTGGGCAAAAATAAAGCTATAAAAATTGAAATAAACCACTTTACATTTGATAATGATTTCTTAACATTGAACTAATAAATTACACTGTATTTTAAAACCTTAGCACATATTGACTACACATATCATAAAATTAAGATTAGCATTCATATCCCTTCTCCTGATAATATCCTTATCAGCCAGCTCGCAATTTTTAATGGACATGATTGACACTACGACAGATATAGGTAAATCTGTGCTATCAGTTAGTAAGCGGTTTGATAATATCAGAATAGGTGGTTACCTGCAACCGCAGTTCCAAATAGTAGAAACCAAAGGTGCTAAAAGCTTTAACGGTGGCGATTTTGCAATCAATGTAAATAATCGCTTTATGCTCCGCAGGGGACGTATACGGTTTGATTACATTCATTTTAATAAAAATGAAAAGCCTTCAGTTCAATTTGTTTTCCAGTTTGATGGTACTGAAAGAGGTGTCTTCATCCGTGATTTTTGGGGAAGAGTTTTTGAAAATAAATTCAAGCTATTTTCTTTTTCTATAGGAATGTTTGCACGACCATTTAGCTACGAATTGAATTTATCATCCTCTGACAGGGAAAGCCCTGAAAGAGGAAGGATGAGCCAGATATTAATGAAGACCGAAAGAGATCTTGGCGCTATGATATCCTTTGAACCAAGGGTAAAAGATCATCCACTAAAATATTTAAAGATAGATGCCGGTTTCTTTAACGGACCGGGCTTATCGTCACCCTCAGATTATGACAGTCATAAAGATTTTATTGGCAGGATCGCTTTAAAGCCATTTCCTATAACAAAGAAAATTAATCTCTCGATGGCAGCTTCTTATTACAACGGCGGCATTTTGCAGAACACAAAATATGTTTACAGGATCAGGAATGCTGCAAATGGTAAAGCATTTACCGTTGATTCATCTACAAATAATATTGGAAAGATCAATCCCCGAAAATATTATGGAGCAGACATACAATTAAAAATAAAAAACAGCAAAGGTTTTACAGAGCTAAGAGCAGAATACATGACAGGTACACAAACATCATTTGCCAACACATCCGAAACACCGGCATCGTTACCCACAGATAACACAACACCATTTTATATAAGAAAATTTAATGGTGCCTATTTTTATTTACTCCAAAATATTTTTAGCACAAAGCATCAATTGGGAATTAAATATGATTGGTACGACCCGAACATTGATGTAAAAGAAAATGAAATTGGTAAGGTTGGCAGTAATATCTATGAAGCCAATATTAAATATTCCACGTTGGGATTCGGTTATACTAATTATATAAATGATAACCTGAAACTTATTTTGTGGTATGAAAA
>JBKJSX010000052.1:0-7518 GCA_046594375.1 Chitinophagaceae bacterium | reverse complement strand
TTTATTTTTTAGGAGTGATGCGATCTTATCAAAATCAGGCGTTCTGAATTCGCTCCACTCAGTAGCAATTATTAAAGCATCTGCATCCTGCAATGCCTCGTATTGATTGCCCGAGTAATTTATTTTATCGCCAATCTCTCTTTTGATATTGGGCATTGCTTCAGGATCGAAGGCTGATACAGTAGCTCCTGCACTAACCAACGCATCAATGATACTTAATGCAGGCGCTTCTCTTATGTCATCAGTATTTGGTTTAAATGCAAGCCCCCACAAAGCAAACTTTTTGCCTTTAAGATCATTGCCGAACCATGTATTTATTTTTGACACGAGATGACGTTTTTGATTTTCATTAACCTCCATTACGGCCTCTAAAATTTTAAAATCATAATTTATTTCACGTGATGATCTTGATAAAGCCTGTACATCTTTTGGGAAACAACTTCCTCCGTAACCAATGCCCGGAAACAAAAATCTTCTTCCTATTCTTTCATCGCTGCCAATTCCTTTACGCACCATGTCAACATCCGCACCCAATTTCTCACACAGTTGTGCGATCTCATTCATGAAAGAAATTTTTGTTGCAAGAAAAGAATTAGCCGCATATTTTGTAAGCTCCGCAGATTTTTCGTCCATGTAAATGATAGGATTTCCCTGCCTCACAAATGGTGCATACAATTCACCCAATAATTTTTTTGCTCTTTCAGATTCTGTTCCGATCACCACTCTGTCGGGTTTCATAAAATCATCTACGGCAACTCCCTCACGTAAAAATTCTGGATTACTAACTACATCGAATGACCCCTCTAAATCTACTCCCTCGGGTGAGACTTCAGAAGCACTTTTCAAAATTGTTGCTTTTACTTTTTCTGCAGTACCAACAGGAACGGTGCTTTTATCAATAATAATTTTGTAATCGTCTTTTTTGAGTAACCTGCCAAGATCTTTCGCCACTCCTAAAACATATTGCAGGTCAGCGTTTCCATCTCCATCAGGCGGAGTAGGCAGAGCAAGAAAAATGATTTTTGCATCTTTAATTCCTTCTTCTAAAGAAGTAGTAAACTTTAATCTACCTTCTTTTTCATTTCTTACAAATATTTTTTCAAGCCCCGGTTCATATATCGTTACCTGCCCTGAAGATAATTTTTCCACCTTGTCCTGGTCAATATCAACACAGGTTATATCATTACCTGTTTCTGCAAAGCAAGTACCTGTAACCAATCCCACATACCCCGTTCCTATTACTGATATCTTCATTATAACTATTATTTATTAATAAATGCTAACACTTTATCTGTTATGTATGATTGTTGTTCTTCATCGAGTTCTGTGTGTATAGGCAATGATATTACTCTTTCAGTTAACCAATCTGTTTCGGGTAAATGATAATCACCGCCACCAAATGCTTCAAACATTTTTTGACGATGCGCAGGCACAGGGTAATATATCATTGAGGGAATATTATTTTCTGCAAGAAATGTATGTAGTTCATTTCTGTCTACATTATGTAAGATCAATGTGTACTGGTGAAAAACATGCGTTGAATAATCAGCCTTGAAAGGAGTTGTTATTTTGGGGTTATTTGCAAATGCTTTGTCATAATAAGCAGCAGTTTTTTGGCGAGCTTCTATATATTTATCCAGCAAAGGAAGTTTTATATTTAAGATGGCAGCCTGCATAGCATCAAGCCTGGAATTGCAGCCAACTACTTCATGATAATATCTTTCTTTCTGTCCATGATTGGCGATCATCTTTAGTTTCTCTGCCAACGCATCATCGTTCGTAAACATGGCACCACCGTCTCCATAGCATCCTAAATTTTTACTGGGGAAAAATGACGTGCAGCCAATAGTTCCAATTGTTCCGGATTTCTTTTTTGTTCCATCTTTAAAAATATAATCGCCGCCTATTGCCTGCGCATTATCTTCTATAACAAATAAATTATTTGCGTTTGCGATCGCCATTATTTCTTCCATGTTGGCAGTTTGTCCATATAAATGTACAGGGACAATAGCTTTTGTTTTTGGCGTAATCGCATTTTTGATGGCAGTGGTGTCAATACAAAATGTTTTTTTGTCTACCTCAACAAATACTGGTTTGAGCCTTAGCAATGCCATCACTTCTGTTGTGGCTATATATGTGAAGGAGGGGGTAATAATTTCATCGCCTGGCTGCAAACCCAACGCCATCATAGCAATTTGCAGAGCATCCGTACCATTAGCGCAGGGAATCGTATGCTTTATACCAAGGTAGGCGGAAAGATAAGTTGCAAAATCTGATACCTGTTTTCCGCCAATAAACATTGTACTATCCAAAACATTTAAAACAGCAGTGTCTATCTCAGGTTTTATTTTGAGATATTGCTGTTTTAAATCAACCATTTGTATAGTCTTCATAATTTCTTTTTAACGGGCGCAAAGATAAGAATTGAAACAGGAAACTGATATTAACCTATAAGGTTTGTTTTTAAAATGAATTATTCATTATGATTGCTTACGAAGAATTTAGATTTGCGGATTAAACGCTAAACGTGAGCTTGCTATTGTATAACCTTTTTTTGAAAATATATCCCCTGGGGATACGCTTCGCTTCATTGTGGAATGATAAGTCATCGTTATGGATAAAGGGGAGAAAAAATATTTTTAGAATGATCGAATCAAGTCTTTCAAATCACAACATTCAACATTCCACGCTCAACGCTCAACATTCAATTGCAAACCATCAACTCGAAATTACAAACGCAAAAACTATCTGGATGCATTGTGCCAGCCTTGGCGAATTTGAACAGGGACGACCATTGATTGAAAAAATCAGGGTAGAATATCCGGGCTATAGAATTGTGATCACTTTTTTTTCTCCATCGGGTTATGAGATAGAAAAAAACTTTAAAGGCGCTGATCATATTTTTTATCTTCCTGTAGACTCAGCATCAAATGCAGAAAAGTTTATTGAGCTTATCAATCCAAAATTAGTTCTCTGGATAAAATATGAATACTGGCATTATTATTTGCATGAACTAAAAAAGAAAAATATTCCCACGGTATTAATCTCAGGATATTTCAGAAAGGATCATCGGTTTTTTAAATGGCATGGAAAATTTTGGAGAGAGATGCTCAACTGTTTTACTTATATGTTTTTACAAAATGAAGAATCAAAAATTTTATTAGAAAATATCAATATTAAAAATGCAATGGTTTCAGGTGATACAAGGTTTGACAGAGTAACAACTATTGCAGATAATTTTTCTGAAGTGCCTTTAATAAAAGAATTTTGTGGCGATAGTAAAGTGTTTGTTGCGGGCAGCACATGGGAAGATGATGAAGCTGAAATGATTCATTATGCAAAAGCCAACAGCCATATAAAATTTATTATCGCACCGCATGAAGTTGATAAAGAAAATATCAGGGATGTAAAGAAAAAATTTGCCAATTCAATATTATATTCTGAGTTGCTGAACGTCAAACATGAAACGTCAAAAGTGAAAAACGAAACCTTTTCTCACGTTTCATTTCTCGCTGGTCAAAATTACAATTGCCTTATCATCGACAACATCGGAATCCTTTCAAGGCTTTATAAATATGCTGATGTAACCTATGTTGGCGGCGGGTTTGGCTATGATGGCCTGCATAATATTTTAGAACCAGCAGTGTATGGCAAGCCTGTAATTTTCGGTCCTGAATTTGAAAGAAATTTTGAAGCACAGGAACTAACTGAATGTGGTGGAGGCATTACGATCGACAATGCACTCGACCTGGAAAAAATATTGACACACTTATTTAATAACGAAGAAGAATTACAGAAAAGAGGTGCCGCTGCTAAAAATTATGTGTACAGCAATGCAGGTGCAACAAAAAAAATAATGGAATATATTCAGGAAAACCGCCTCTTAACTAACTGATCAAACTGTTTAACTATCGGGTCAGATTCTTTCCACCCGATCTTTACTTTTAATTCTCTTTCAATCCAATATTGGGCTTCTGGGAAAATCGAAAAATTATTTATTGTTTTTATACTTCGTTCATACATTGCCTCATCGCCGCGAAATAATTCATTGATGAATAAGAAACGATCGTTAACTCCTATGGCTTTTTTAAGATCTCTTACCGGTGCCTCGGTAAGCATATCCGAAAGTTCAAACTTACTTTGTTTCAACCTGTCATTTAATGATTCAGGTCTTGCAGTGGTTTCGTTGATCTCCTTTTGAGGAATAGTGACTGGTGTTTGATGCGTTAGAGTTGGTACATCTTCAATAGGATCGAACATTAGCACCGGGTTAGTATGAATGCTCATCTGGTTTTTAGCTTCAGCATTTCTTTTTATTTCTTCCAGTTCTTCTTCAATTTCTTTTTCATCTACTTGTAAAACTTCTATTATTTTTTCTTCCTGGGGGATTTCTTTTTGTTTTACACCAGGTTGTTCGCGGTAATTATTATTAGCTGGCATAACAACTGCTACCTTTCCGATATTGACAGATGATCCATTGCTTTTTTGCATAAGCAATTCAGCCTGGAGCATTTGAACGGTAATTAATAAATTATCTGCTGATGCATCCTCTGCAAGTTGTTGTTGCAATTTTTCTATGAGTGTATGCACTCTTTCCATTAATAATTGTCTTTATGCAGGAGTTTTATAATATAATTAAAAAATGAAATTAATGTTTTTGATTTCATGTAAAATCATTTTAACCTTTGCAACTTCAGGCTAAGGTACAAATTGAAATTAAAAATATTTACTAATTATGTTTATTGAACCGAATTTTAAGGGTGAACGCAGGGGCTGGGTTGAAGTTATTTGCGGTAGCATGTTTAGTGGAAAAACCGAAGAGCTTATCAGAAGATTGAAAAGAGTTAAGATTGCCAATCTTAAGGCAGAGATATTTAAACCAGCCATTGATGTTCGTTATGATGCAATAAAAATTGTGAGTCATGATGAGAACAGAATTCATTCAACCCCGGTAGATAATTCTCAAACCATTTTATTAATGGCGCAGGATGTAGATGTAGTGGGCATTGACGAGGCACAGTTTTTTGATGAACAGGTTGTTTCAGTTTGTGAACAACTGGCTTTAAAAGGAGTAAGGGTGATTGTTGCAGGGCTGGATATGGATTACAAGGGTAATCCTTTTGGTCCGATGCCAAAACTTTTGGCGATTGCAGATTATATAACCAAGCTACACGCAATTTGTATGGTATGCGGAAATATAGCTAACATTTCCTATAGAAAGATTGAAAAAGAAGGGCAGGTTTTATTGGGAGAAAAAGATGTGTATGAACCACGTTGCAGGCATTGTGCGCAATTATAAAGGGCTGCCATAAGACAACCCTCTAATTATTTTGCTTCTATGATGATTACTTATTAATGATCATTTTTTTGGTTTGAATCTCTTTTCCATTATTTACTTTAAGTGTGTAAACACCATTTTTAAGTGCGCTAACATCAATAGTATTAAAGTTAATGCCATCACTTACAAGCACTTTTTTAAACAACACTTGTTGGCCAAGTTGATTTACAATAACTATATCAGCATTGCCTTTTGCAAAAGCATCAAACGAAATGGTGACAGCAGTAGATGCAGGTATTGGATACAATTTCAATCCTCCTCTTACCAAACTTATATTGTTTGATTCGTCATTATTTGTAACAACATCTCCAGAAAGAGCTGTAAAGTTGCTGCTACCGGTTGAAACTTTTAATGTATAGCATTGTGCCAAACTAAAATCAGTGATATTCGCACCAAGAACAGATATTCTGTAAGTGTTTGCTTTGTTTGTATTGTATATAATTGTTTCGTCCAAGGTTCCTCCATTTGCTGAGGTTCTTAATACGTTGCCATTGTTATTATACAATGTTAGGTTATAATTAGCTGCAAGATTAGTTAGTGTAGCCTTAATATTTTTAGAATTTCCGCTTGTACTAAAACTAAAATAATCCTTATCATTTCCAGAAGAAATTGAAGCATTAATGTTTGTATTTACCGGGATACTTTTGGCTGCCGCTACACTTTCATTTGGTTCGTAAGGATCAGGACATGTAACCGCAGTGGTTGTAAATTGAGCAATAGAATATCCACTTGGTCCTGAAGTGCAATTAGCTCTTACCCTCCAGTCATAATTTGTGGATGAAGACAATCCTGTAATGTTTGCAGATAAGCTGATGGTTGCTGTTGCAACATTGGTCCAAGAGTTCTGACCAGATAAAGAATAATCAACATCATAATTATTTGCTCCACTAACTGTACTCCAACTTACAGTTGCTCCACTGCTGGTAATTGCCGAAGAAGTAAGCCCTGTTGGTGCATTGCAAGGTGCCGGCGCCAAAGTTGTAAATTGAGCAATAGAATATCCACTTGGTACTGAAGCACAATTAGCTCTCACTCTCCAGTCATAATTTGTAGATGGTGATAATGATAAAATATTCACTGATAAGTTGGTGGTTGCAGCTGCCGCTGACACCCATGCATTTTGGCCTGCTAAAGAATAATCTACATCATAATTATTTGCACCTCCAACAGCACTCCAGCTTACTGTTGCACTGTTGCTGGTGATGGAAGAAGAAGTAAGGCCGGTTGGTGGAGTACAAGGTGCTGTAGTTGTAAATTGTGCAGCGACATAATTACCACTTACGGTTGAGCAATTTGCTCTAACCCTCCAATCATAAGTTGTGCCTTGAGTTAATAAGCCAATATTTACAGAGGTGGAAGCAGTTGCGGTTGCAGCATTTGTCCACGTAGCTGATGAAGTTAATTTATAATCTACATCATAGCTAATAGCATTTGCAACTGCTAACCAACTAACAGTTTCGTTATTATTATCTATTGGAGACGATGTTAAACCAGTGGGATCACCACATGTAGGTGTTCCACAATTAAGATTAAATGTAGTAGTAGCTGTTTGCCCATCGGGATTAGTTACTATTACTGTATAAGTTCCTGATGCAGCATTTGCAGGAACAGTAAAGTTTGCAGTAACTTGTTGTGTAAGCTTTACAAAAACAACATTCGAAACAGTTACAGCGCTCGGGCCGCTTACATCAACTTTTAACCTTGTAAATCCCGGTCCTCCGGCATCTGCTCCCGGGTCAAAAAATTCTGAATTATTACTTGATGTACCATTGATAGTAATTGCTGTTGTACTACCACATGCCGGAGTTGCAGATAATACCGGTATTGCAGGAGGAGGCGCCTTAAATTGCGCTGCTCTTACTCCCCAGGCATTTGTAGCTGGAGCATATTCTGAAAATGTCCACATCGTCATATCATCATTAGGATCAACAACAGTTTGCGTATAATCACCCCATCTGCTTGCGCCAGGATTATAGCTGGAAGTTGTGTTTGTAAAATCAACAGGCGCCTGAAAACTTCCTGCAGGATCAGTACGATAACGACCCGCCGCAGATGCCTGTGCATACTTGGTGGGTCCTGCTGATGTAAATCCCATTACATTATGTCCTTGTCCACTTAATGCAATGGTTGGATAAGTATAATAAACCGCCGATGAAGTTGCATTTACTCCATCATACAAA
>JBKJSX010000053.1:0-11126 GCA_046594375.1 Chitinophagaceae bacterium | reverse complement strand
ATTACAAATATCGGTTATGATCATATGAATATTCTGGGAGATACACTTGAAAAAATTGCGTTTGAAAAAGCGGGTATCATAAAACCAAATGTTCCTGTTGTAATTGGCGAAACACTTCCTGCAACAAAAAATATTTTTTTAGAGAAAGCAAACCAATGCAATGCTGAAATAGTATTTGCAGAAGAAGAATACCTGATCTCTGATTCTGTTTTAAAAATTAACGAATTACAAGTTGAAGTAATCAACTCCGTTTCAAATAAAAAAGAAAAGTATACTCTTGATCTGAATGGAATCTATCAGCAAAAAAATTTAGTCACTGTATTATCAGCAATTGGCGAGTTAAATAAGCTGGGGTATAATTTAGGGAAAGAAAATATTTTAACCGCTTTGGCATCAGTTAAAAAATTAACAGGCTTGCATGGCAGGTGGGATGTTATTCAGCAGGAACCAATGATAGCCTTGGATGTTGCGCATAATGAAGATGGAATTAAACAACTTTTACATCAAATTTCTTTATGCAGGTATAAAGATCTGCATATCATTTTTGGAATTGTAAAAGATAAAGATGCTGATAAAATTTTATCGCTGCTACCAAAAGATGCGATGTATTATTTTACAAGATCACAAATACCTAGAGCTTTACCCGAGGATGAACTTGCAGACAAAGCAAAAGGATTTAATCTGCATGGAGAAAAATTTTCAGAAGTAAATGAAGCGCTCAAAGCCGCTATGGCAAAGGCTTACAAAGAAGACCTTATAGTTGTGTGTGGAAGTGTTTTTCTTGTAGGTGAAGTTGAGGTGTCGGTCCATTGAAATGCCCAGACACCTAAGATACTTTCAGTTTTCCCATTTTCAACAGAGCATAAAAAATGCAGTTAGTATGAAGTGACTGTTCAATTTTATTCTGCAGCAACAACTCAACAAGCTCATCAATGGGTATTAATTCAACTTTAATTTCTTCATTGTCATCAAGCTTTTGTTCTGCAACTTTTTTGCCACCTGTAGCTAAATATAGTTTTGTATAACCACTAAGCACTCCGGGGTTTGCTGCTACTTCGCCCAAATATTCGTACCTACTAAATTCATATCCCGTCTCTTCAAGCATCTCACGTGCAATTGCTTTTTCAGGAGTTTCATTTTCATCAATAAAGCCACCTGGAATTTCAATTAAAATTTTGCCAACGGGATGACGATATTGCTTAACCATCACAGCGTGATTATCTTGAGTAATACCCAATGCACACAATGTAGTGTCAAGTTCAACCACATAATATTCAGGAATAATTCTTCCGGAAGGAGCTATACATCTATCTTTTCTTGCCCTGAAAAAACTTTTATCAGTAAGATACTCTGAAGATAATATTTTCCAGTTCATGTTTATAGTTGTGAAGTTGACAAGTTGACAAGTTGAAAAGTTGGAATGTTGAAAAGTTGGAATGTTGAAAAGTTGAAATGTTGAAAAGTTGAAAAGTTGAAAAGTTGAAATGTGAGATTCGCACCTGACTTTTTAACTTGTTAACCTATTAACTTTTCAACCTATCAACCAATGAACCTATCAACCAAATTACCATCCCATTCGTTCACGCAAGCCAGTAATGTGTGCAGTATGATGCTTACCGTGCCAGGCATAGGTTGCAAGCAGATCCCATAAACTCATCTTTCTTTTGTGCTCAGGATGAAAAACAGTTTTTTGCCAATCTTCTTCACTCATGTTTTTCATTAGCTCCACCCATCTTGTATGCAATGAATGCAATAGTGTTAGTGAAATATTTATAGGCAGATTTTTAGTATCACTGAGATTTGCCCATGCGGCTTCATCATAAGGTTTGATGGTTGGATTCTCTTCAGTAAGCGCAAGTTTAAATCTTATGTATGCATTCATGTGGCTGTCCGCAACATGATGGATAACCTGTTTGGATGTCCATCCACCTTCGCGGTAGGGAACATTCAATTGTTGTTCATCTAAATTTAAAATTGCATTCTCCATCAACGAAGGGCACATTTGTATATCCAGCAAATGAGCCTCTTTTACTTTTGTATCATATTCTTTTCTATCACTGAATTGTTGATCAGCAACTTTCCCTATGGGATAACGAAGATCGGTTGACATAAAAATTATTTTGGTCGGTTTACAATTTCTATCAATTCTATTTCAAAGATCAAAGTTGCACCACCGGGTATTGCGCCACCTGCACCCCTGTCGCCATAGCCAAGATCAGATGGAATAAATAATTTCCATTTACTGCCAACAGGCATAAGCTGCAAAGCCTGTACCCAGCCTTGTATCACGCCGCCTACGGGAATCACCAACGGTTGTCCTCTTTTATAAGAGTTGTCAAACTCCTCCCCATTTATCAGGCTACCTGCGTAATGCGCTTTTACTGTGTCTGTGGCTTTTGGTTTTTCACCTGTGCCTTGTTTGATAATTTCATATTGCAGTCCATTGGGCAGTTCAACTACACCGGGACGTTTTTTGTTTTCTGCAAGGAATTTTTTTCCTTCCTCTTTTACTACAGAATTATTGCTGTTCATATTTGCCATTAATTTAGTTTGAATAGTTTGACTGCATTGTTCAGGAGATAATAATAAAGTTTTCTTTGCATATACATCATCAAATGCTTTTTTTATCATAGCAGAATTTACACTTGCTGCTCCCTTTGATTTATAATAAGAGGCCCCTTCAACACCAATTGCATAACTAAAGCTGTCTTCCGAATTTTTAAAAACAAGAGCTGTAGTAGTGCTTACAGTTTTTTTTAATGCAGTTTTTTTAACTTGTGCCTGTGCGGTTGTTATAGAAATAATAAAAATAATAAAAAGGATCTTTTTCATTTTAATTTTTAGGTTTACAATACTTGTTACAACAATTAATGCGAATTACACTAATGAGTTTTAACTATAATTGTGTGCAAAGATAATTGGTGTAATTGGTGAATAAAAATTCGTGTGTTAAAATTCATGTTATTAATCTTCACGAAAGTCTTTACCCGTAAGGTTGATAAAAACATCTTCAAGGTTTGCTGACTTGGTAACCTTTGGTCGCTCAAAACCGGTTGCCACTAATTCATCAATTAATTTATCAGGTGTATCCATTGCGATGATCCTGCCTTCGTCCATAATAGCAACCCTGTCGCACAATTGTTCTGCCTCATCCATATAATGCGTAGTTATTATAACAGTAGTGCCTTTGCTCCGGATATCTTTTATAAGATCCCATAAATTTCTTCTTGCCTGCGGATCAAGCCCGGTTGTGGGTTCATCTAAAAAAATAATTTTAGGTTGATTTATTAATGTTGTTGCAATAGAAAAACGTTGCTTTTGTCCGCCGCTTAATTCTTTATATTTATTTTTTGCCTTGTCCTCAAGGTTTACTAATTGTAAAAATTCCGAAGGCTTAACATGCTGGTTATACAAGCCACCAAATAGTTTTATTAATTCAACAAGGTTAAGCCCGGGATAAAATCCTGATGCCTGCAATTGCACACCAATGATCTTTTTTATTTTATTGGGATCCTTATCAAGATCAATTCCATCAACGATCACTTCTCCGCTTGTTTTGTCGCGAAGCGTTTCTATGATTTCCAATGTAGTAGATTTTCCTGCGCCATTGGGGCCAAGCAAACCAAATATTTCTCCTTCATAAACATCAAATGAAATGCCTTTAACAGCTTGAAAACTGCCGTAGTTTTTTATTAAGTTTTTTACTGAGATAATTGTGTTTGGCATGGTTTGCAATATTACCAATTTAGATTTAAAATATCATTAAAGGGACTTAATGGAAATCTAAATAAAATATATTTCCGTAAGTGTTGTCAGTTAACAAATTATTCAAAGTATTAAAATAAAATTATGAAATTTAAAAGTATTGTATTATTAATTTCTGCAATTGTAATTACAAATTGTAGCGTGTACAGCCAATCGGCTAAGTTAATTGTTTACAGACCTGCAAGCGCATATGGAAGTCTTGCAAAGTATAAAGTAATTGTTGATAATAATGAAGTAACAACGTTAAAAACAAATTCAATGTACGAAATGGATTTAACTCCGGGTAGCCATACTATATCAGCAAAACAAATTAATAGAGCAGTTACAATCGATGCTAAATCGGGCGAAACTTATGTAGTTGCCTATAAAACTCCTCTGCACATATTAGGAGCAAAAGCAAGGCTTAAAACATTTACTCTTAGCGAAGCCCAACAAAATAAAAGATTTATGAAAGTTATGGATAACAAAAAGGGTTCAATGTAAAAAAATAGGAAAAACGCTCATGAAATTTAATTAAGCAGCAGGATATTTTATTCTGCTGTTTTTTTAGGTAAATTTTATACTTAAAAATCGTTGGAACTATACAATCATTGGTGTATAAATCAATTTTAATGAAATTTAATTTATAAATCCTTCCAATTCTTCCATCATTTTTTTTTACTGCCTATAAAATAGAGTTCGCTTATGAAGAGCTATGGGTTGAATTTCTAAAATTTTTTGTTTACCTCTGTGGTCTTGCCAACGGCTTTCTCAAAAATAAAAGCAAATAGATTACACTCTTATAACAACGAAAGTTTGTCTTTTAATATCTGTTATTATAGGGTGCATAAAATACCACGGTAATTAAATTTGTATGAATCTCCGATACCATTTCAGCGTGGTAAAAAACTAAATATAAGTAGCACTATTACCAATTTAGCTTCATATTTATTTAGTGACTACTGATGCAGAACCCAACGCCATGCATCTCCAATGCCTTCATCCTGCACAACACCTTCAAAAACAAATCCTTTTTTTTGTAAAATTTTGGTGGAGTTATTGTTCTCAGGTGAAGTTTTTGCGCTTATAATAATTGTGGGATCATTTTTTTTACAAATCTCAATTAATTCTCCGCAGGCAAATGTTGCAATTCCCTGGTGCTCATTTTTTTTGAATATTCCGTAAGCGATTTCTACTTCATTATTTAATGGCTTTCCTATAAAGCCACAGGCTCCTACAACAATATTTTCATTAATAATAAAATATCCTATCCATGGAGGATTATAGCCTGCTTTGTAATAATAAGATGGGTAGGATTTAAATAGTTCTCTGCAATCATCATTATTATAAATTTCGAGACTACTATCTTCATTAATATCTATCGGCTTAAGGTGCATAACGGGTATCTGAAATAGTTCAGGCTTTTAAATATCTTTCTAATTCTCCCATCATTCCATTACTCCCAACAAAAAATGGTGTACGCTCATGAAGTGCTGTGGGTTTAATATCTAAAATTCTTTGTTTGCCATCAGTGGCTTTGCCCCCGGCTTTTTCAACAATGTAAGCAAAGGGGTTACACTCATACAACAACCGGAGTTTGCCTTTAGGTTTATCTGTTGTTCCGGGGTACATAAAAATTCCACCCTTAATTAAATTTCTATGCACATCCGCTACCATGCTGCCAATATATCGTTGTGTATAAGGTCCGCCATTGGTATTATTTTTCATCTGGCAAACCTGGATGTAGTCTCTTACTTTCTCTTCATAGCGAAAAAAATGACCATGGTTCACTGAATAAATTCTTCCAAAATCAGGACATTTGATATCCGGATGACTTAATGTGTATTCACCGATGGAAGGATCTAAAGTAAATCCATTCACGCCTAATTTGGTTGCGTAAACAAAGATGGTAGACGACCCATAAATAATATATCCTGCCGCAACCTGCTGGTTACCGGGCTGCAAAAAATCTTTAAGTTTAGCGGGTGCGCCTAAAGGAGAAACTCTTTTGTAAATACAGAAAATGGTACCTATAGAAACGTTGACGTCAATATTTGTGCTTCCATCCAGCGGATCGAACATGCAAATGTATTTTGCGTTATTGCTGATAGCATCATCAAAAACCACTATATCATCCAACTCTTCACTGGCAATACCTGCACAACTAATTCCATGACGAAGCACGCCCACAAAATGATCATTGGCAAAGTCATCCATTTTTTTTACTTCTTCGCCCTGCACATTAATGCTACCTGTATCGCCGAGAATATCCACCAACCCAGCCTTGTTCACTTCTACATTTACTCTTTTTGCTGCCAGACCGAGATCTCTCAATAAACTTGCAAGCTGGCCTGTTGCTTCCGGGAAATCACGCATTTGCTGAATGGTGAATTCATCTAACGTGAGCACTTTTCTATCAACAAACATCGGGTGATTTTTAATTTTTTGAAAGGTTCGACAAATGTAATCTAATTGTTGAATTTGGTATCGTCCATCACCAAGGCTTGTTCGTTTTAAAATTTACATTGTAATATTGATTTTTTTTAAAACAGACATACATGAAGGTTTTTAAATTTGGAGGAGCCAGCATAAACAGTATTGAAAGAATAAAAAATGTAAGCTCCATTTTCCAATCGTACAGTGATGAAAAAATATTAGTAATAATATCTGCAATGGGTAAAACAACCAATGCCCTTGAAAATGTTGTTGCTGCTTTTTATGAAAAGAAAAATGAAGAAGCATTACAACTATTTGAAAATATAAAACAGGAGCATTTAAAAATAGCAAACCAATTAATGGATAAACCAATTAACCAATTAACGGATTTCTTTACTGAAGTTGAATGGCTGTTGCATGATAAAGCGGTAAGAGAATATGATTATTATTACGACCAGATAGTTTGCGCAGGCGAGTTGTTATCCAGCAAAATTGTAAGTGCATTTTTACAATCAGAAAAAATAAAAAATATATGGATAGATGTTCGGGATATTATTAGAACTGATGATAATTTCATGGAGGCAACTGTTGATCTTGAATTTACACAGAATAAGATCCATGAGTTAATTCTGCCAATATTTAATGAGACAAATATTGTGATCACACAGGGATTTATTGGCAGTACTGATGAGAACGAAAGCACAACCCTGGGGCGTGAGGGAAGCGATTATACTGCCGCATTATTTGCCAACATGATAGATGCTGAAACCCTTACCATCTGGAAAGATGTGGAAGGTGTAATGAATGCAGACCCAAAAGAATTTGATGATGCAACATTTATCAATGCACTCAGTTATGATGAAGTTATAGAGATGGCTTATTATGGAGCACAGGTTATTCATCCAAAAACAATCAAGCCTTTACAAAATAAAAATATCCCATTTCATGTTCGCTGCTTTTTAAATCCAGGGGCAGCAGGAACGATCATTAGTAACAAACACATTCATCAATTGCCGCCAATTGTTGTGCTTAAGCAAAGTCAGGTATTAATAAAGTTAAGTTCAAAAGATTTTTCGTTTGTAGGAGAAAAACCAATGGCAACATTATATGAAATTTTTGCAATGCTTAAGATCAAACCCAATCTTATGCAAAGCGCTGCTATCAGCATATTAGTTTGTGTTGATGAACATGACAGTTACAGGGATGAGAAGATCGAAAAACTTGCTCTAATGGCTTCGGAAATATTTGATGTTCAATTGGAGAAAAACCTTACGTTAGTAACGATACGCCATTACAATGCTGACATTATAAGCAAGCTTTCAAAAGATAAAACTATTGTACTGGAACAAAAAACAAGAGATACAATTCAAATGCTGATGAAGAACTAAAATAACGGATCAATTAAAAACGTACTGTCCTTTTTTATTTATCAATATTATTGGGATCTGTTTTTTGTCCTCAAACTTATCGTATGCTTCCCTTAATTGTAAAGCGAACTGCTGCAATTGCAAATTCTTTTTTGTAGTAGTATTTAAATAATCCATAGATTTTTTTACACTATACTTTACCGGGAAAACATGCACAGGAATAAAATCCTGCCCGTTAGCTTTGGCATAACTGGCAATAATATATAACTCCTCGATCTGGTCGTCAGTTAATGGGATACATCCTATGGAAACGCAACTGCCATGAATATAAATTTCACCGCCAGGCCTTAATGAATCACTTAATATCCTGTCGGAAGCATTTGGATAATTTAGCCCTAATGAAAGATGATAATTACTGTTGGGATTAAACTCATTTATATAATAAAAACCTTCCGGTACCTGGTAATCTCCCTGGAATCTTTTGGGTCCCATAGTTCCACTCTGCATGCAAACGCGGTAAGTTTTAAAAAGTTTGAACTGCTCTTTGGCATCACCCTTTACCCAAACCTCCAGCTGTGCATCGTATTTAAAGGAACGGATGTAAACATATTTTGCCGGCCATTGCAACCCCTTTTTTTCAAATTCTTTTTTCAGGCTATCTTCTTTTTTATTAAAAATATCAACTGTTTTAAAAGAAGCTTTCCTGTAATCATTAAATGAAGTTTGAGAAAATGCTAAAGCTGTAGCACATACAAAAAGTACAATTAGAAGCGTTTTAGAAAACAGATACTTCATTTATGCGATGGTTTATTTATTAGGTAACGTAAAAATATCTTTTTTATTTAATATTGAAAATGACGTGCTGTGCTTTAACAAGTTTTTACTATTATCTCAACCACGATTTGGGGAGATTAAAAAGATTAATAAGAAAAAATAAAATATTTCTTGAAGCACAAACCATTTAATCCATTTACTCTGATAATCCACCTAAATCCTGGTTCAGATATTATACTATAAATTTCCTCTTTCTGCCTGCTCTCTTTCAATCGCCTCGAACAATGCTTTGAAATTCCCTTTACCAAAACTCTTGGCTCCCTTGCGTTGTATTATCTCGAAAAATAGTGTTGGCCTGTCTTCCACAGGTTTACTAAATATCTGTAACAGGTAACCTTCATCATCCCTGTCAATTAATATCCCTAAGTCTTTTAATGGGTTAAGGTCTTCATCGATGTGCCCTACTCTATCCAAAACATTAGCATAATAACTTGCAGGAATTTTTAAAAACTCCACACCGCGTTTTTGTAATTCACTAACCGTTTCAATAATATTATTAGTTGCTATTGCCACATGCTGTACACCCTCGCCATCATAAAAATCAAGATACTCTTCTACCTGGCTTTTTTTCTTTCCTTCTGCAGGTTCGTTTATCGGGAATTTTACAAATCCATTTCCATTGCTCATCACTTTGCTCATTAATGCTGAATATTCTGTGGAAATATCTTTGTCATCAAAGGTTAAAATATTTCTGAAGCCCATTACCTCTTCATAAAATTTTACCCACGGGTTCATTTTGTTCCAGCCAACATTGCCTACGCAATGATCAACATATAAAAGTCCGGTATCAGTAGGATTATACTCTGTTTTCCATTCACGATAGCCTGGCATAAAAATACCGCTGTAATTTTTTCTTTCAATAAACACATGAACAGTTTCTCCATAGATATGAATTCCGCTCATTACGATTTCTCCTGAATCATCCCTTAATATTTTGGGATCGATATAACTTTTTGCACCACGCTTTGTTGTTTCTTCCCATGCACTTGTTGCATCATCTACTTTTAGTGCAATCACTTTTACTCCATCACCATGTTTATAAATATGATCAGCAATTTCATTGTTGGCTCTTACAGGTGTGGTTAGCACAAACGTGAGTTTATTCTGGCGTATAACATAGCTGGCTCTATCTTTTACGCCAGTCTCAGGGCCTGCATACGCCAATGATTGAAATCCAAATGCTGTTTTATAATAATGTGCAGCCTGCTTTGCATTGCCTACATAAAACTCAACATGATCGGTTCCCTGCAAGGGAAGAAAGTCAGCAGTTGCCTGCTTTGTATCTCCTGGGTTTATTATGGTAGTTTGCATACATATTATTTAAGCCATAAAGATAGCACGTAAGCTCTTTACAGGGTTAGCTTTATCTTCACAAAAAATATTGAATGCAGAAGATTGGAATTTTGGGAGGAGGACAATTGGGAAGAATGTTATTGCAGGCTGCTGCCAACTATCCTGTAGAAACTTTTGTAATGGAAAACGATAATGAATGTCCGGCAGCACATTTATGCCATCATTTTATAAATGGAGATATAAAAAACTTTGATGACGTTTATAATTTTGGGAAAGGGCTTGACGCTATCACTATCGAAATTGAATCAGTGAATGAAGAAGCCCTGCAAAAATTGGAGGATGATGGAGTGAAAGTTTACCCTAAAGCTTCTGCACTTTCCATCATTAAAAATAAGATCCTGCAAAAACAATTTTATAAAGAAAATAAAATTCCCACTGCTGAATTTGTTGTTACCAACAACGCTAATGATGTAGGGAATTACCCTGAACTATTTCCTGCCATTCATAAAATTGCAATAGGTGGTTATGATGGTCGTGGTGTGATCTCAATAAAAAATAAAGAAGATTTTCTAACCGGATTTACTGAACCCGCAGTACTGGAACAAAAAATAAATATTGATAAAGAGATCGCGATTATTGTTGCTGCAAACGAAAGGAATATGGTTGTTTACCCTGCTGTAGAAATGATATTTCATCCTTCGCTTAATCTACTCGATTATCAGGTAAGCCCTGCCGATCTGCCGAAAAATATTTTGGAACAGATGGAAGCCATTGCGATTAAAGTGGTAATAAAATTGAACAGCCCCGGAATTTTTGCCGTTGAAATGTTCATCGACAAACAAAATAATATTTATGTAAATGAAACGGCTCCCCGTGTACACAACAGTGGGCATCATACAATAGAAGCAAATTACTCATCCCAGTTTGATATGTTGTGGAGAATAATGCTCGGTTATCCGCTGGGAAATACGAAACCTATTTTGCCTGCAGCAATTGTAAATCTCTTGGGTGAAGAAAATAATACAGGAACTGCAATCTATCCGGGGTTGGAACATGTTTTGCAAATGGAAAATGTTTTTGTTCATATCTATGGTAAAAGCCAAACTAAGCCGGGAAGAAAAATGGGGCATGTAACAATTCTTGGCAATAACCGGGAGCATCTGGTATCTACCGCTCATAAAATAAAGCAAACCCTTACAACACAGGCGCTTGAAAATAATTAAATTGCGTCCTATTTTAATCCTCACCCATTAAAAAACGTCTGAGCATTTTATAAACCATTTAATCAACCTGATGTTCTGGAAATCTATCTGTAGTTGTTTTTTTTTATTCTGTATAATATCTTGCGGCAGCAAATCTGAAGATAAAAAAACTCCGCAAACAAATCTGCAGGGCAGCAAACCACCTCCGCAAAAAGTTGATGTTGTTATTGCCATGCCGCAAAAAATATCA
>JBKJSX010000129.1:0-3297 GCA_046594375.1 Chitinophagaceae bacterium | reverse complement strand
CGCTGTTGGCACCATGCTCATGCTTTCTGTTCCTCCGGCAACAATACATTCTGCCTGCCCGCTGCGAATTTTTGCAGTGGCAATGGCAATGGTTTCTAGTCCACTTGCGCAATAACGGTTAACCGTCATACCCGGCACTTCAATTCCCAATGCTCTTACACTTATCATTCGCCCCACCTGTAACCCTTGCTCAGCCTCTGGAACAGCATTGCCTACAATAAGATCATCAACACGTTTACTATCCAATTGCGGAACACTAGCCATCAAACCTTTAATAACATCTACGGCCAGATCATCAGGACGATAAAATCTAAAGCCACCTTTTTTTGATTTGGCAACTGCTGTTCTAAATCCTGCTACTATGTATGCTTCCTGCATTGTATTATATTTAAAGTGAATACAAAGGTAAAAGAACATTATAATAATTTGTATTTTTGAAAAAACCATTATATGGGCAACACACTTACAATAGAGATAAAAGATAATAAAGCCCGAAAACTATTAAAAAGCCTTGAGGAAGTAAAACTTATTTCTATAATCTATGATTCAAATTCCAGCTTGACTCCTAAAAAAAAGAAACAGGATAAAGATTTTCTTTCTGCACTCAAACAGGCAAAGCTTGCAGAACAGGGAAAGATAAAATTAAAAACTTTAGATGAGCTTATTAATGAACTCTGAGTTTTTAATTACCACCACCACCAGCTTTGATAAATCTGTTAGGAAGCTATCGAAAAAATATCAGTTTTTTACTTCTGATTTGATTGAACTAAAAAAAATCTTAACAGCAAATCCATTATCAGGAACTCCGTTAGGAAAAAATTGTTATAAGATCAGATTAAAAATATCTTCAAAAAATACAGGCAAAAGCGGAGGCGCAAGAGTGATCACTTATGTAAAAGTCATTAATAAAAGAATTACGCTTCTTGATATTTATGATAAAGCGGACAAAGATTCCATTTCAGAAAAAGAATTATCAGCACTAATAAAAAAAGCAGAATAATTTATGTACAAAATTCTGCGAAGTATTTTATTTCTTTTTTCTCCGGAAGAGGTTCATTATTTTTCAATGAACTTTTTAAAGCTTATTTGCAAAAGCAATTTGATTAAAAAACTAATCCGGAAGATATTCACTCCTCCTAATATTCCTGTAAATGTTTTTGGATTACAATTTAAAAACCCTGTTGGGCTTGCTGCAGGCTTTGATAAAAACGCAAAATACCTTACCGAATTAGAAGCATTGGGTTTTGGCTTTGTTGAGATTGGAACAGTAACTCCGTTACCTCAAAAAGGAAATGATAAACCAAGGTTATTTCGCCTGCCAAAAGATAAGGCATTAATAAACCGGATGGGGTTTAATAATGACGGAGTACAAGTTATTGCAGATAGATTAAGGAATTGGAGAAAAGAGCAATTAGCAATGTGCAATGAGCGATTAGCAATTGATAACAACTATAAACCACTCCCGATAGCTATCGGGATTACAAATTACAAACTAATAATTGGTGGCAACATTGGTAAAAACAAACTCACACCCAATGAGGATGCATGGAAAGATTATGAAATTTGTTTTCTCTCACTATTTGATTGGGTTGATTATTTTGCAGTAAATGTAAGCTCGCCCAATACACCGGGTTTAAGAGAGTTGCAGGAAAAAAAATCTTTAAGAAAAATTTTATCGCACCTTCAAAATTTAAATAGCGCAAAACAAAATCCTAAACCGATCTTGCTAAAAATTTCTCCTGACCTGAATGAAGAAGAGTTGAATGATATTATCGATCTTTCTTTAGAGATAAAATTAGATGGTTTAATTGCAGCCAACACAACCCTCAGCAGGGAACAACTACAAACTACAAACCATAAACTACAAACCATAGGAGCAGGAGGTTTGAGTGGTAAGACGTTGAAGAAGAGATCAACAGAAATAATAAAATACATAAGCAACAAAACAAACAAACAATTACCCATTATTGCAAGTGGCGGCATATTTGCCGGTGATGATGCAAAAGAAAAATTTAATGAAGGAGCAGTGTTGGTAGAGGTTTGGACAGGTTTTATTTATGAGGGCCCGTCCATTTTAAAAAACATTTGCAAACCCCTTACTTATCTTTACAAATAATTTTAATTGATGGGACATTTATTTACAGGTGAAAGTATTATCAGCTTTTTAATTCTTGTTGTTCTAGAAATAGTACTCGGCATTGACAATGTAATTTTTGTGAGCATCATTCTTAACAGGCTAAGAGATGAAAAACACAAATCAAAAGCAAGGCTAATCTGGATGATTACAGGCATCATCTCCCGCAGTTTGTTATTGATAGGATTAGGCTGGCTGCTTTCACAAAAAGGCAAATCACTATTTTCTCTATTTGGAAAAGGATTTGATCTGGCAAGCCTGGTAATGATATTAGGCGGGCTGTTTTTAATTTATAAATCTGTAAAAGAAATTCATGGCAAGCTGGAAGGAGATGACCCAAATGAAGATCCCAAAAATCAAAAAGGGATTTCGATGGGCAATGCTATCGGGCAAATAATGCTTATTGATGCAGTGTTTTCTTTTGACAGCATTATTACCGCAGGCGGAACAGCAAAGTATATTGAGATAATGATTGGTGCAGTTATTATTGCGATGATAGTTATGTTTTTGTTCAGTCCTAAAATTTCATCCTTTATTCATCAACATCCTACCTTAAAAATGCTTGCACTTTCCTTTTTAGTTATGATTGGATTGAGTCTTGTTATTGAGGGCTGGGATTCAGAATCGGCAGATAAATTGAATCTTAAAAATTATATCTATTTCGGAATGGCTTTTTCTTTTGGTGTGGAAATGATGAATATGTATATGAGGAAAAAACAAAAGAAGTCACGGGCTGTGGAATTACATGAACCCTATTATAAATCCAACGAAGAAAATGATCCGGATTCAGCTCATTAAATATTTACTATCTATTAAGCAAAACATTTACTATCTATTAAGCAAAACACAGGCAACCATGCCTGCGGTTTCTGTTCGCAATCTTGTATCGCCTAAAGTAACCGGAATAAACTTATTGGCAATTCCCAATTCTATTTCCTGTTTTGTAAAATCTCCTTCAGGACCGATAAAAATTATTGACGATTGATTAATTGCCTGTTCAGATAATAGTTTTTTTTCTTCTTCTATACAATGAGCAATGTATTTATTTTGTTGCCTGGTATTTTTTATAGCTTCTGAATATTTTATTGGTTTATGCAAAATTGGTAACCATGCCTGTTGCGATTGTAACATAGCGCTTATCAAAATATTCTTCATCCTGTCGT
>JBKJSX010000088.1:0-5229 GCA_046594375.1 Chitinophagaceae bacterium | reverse complement strand
CCATAAAAAGCAAGTGTTCTGTTTTCTCCATTTAGCGGTACAATGTCAGCTGCAATAGCCGTTGCAACAAGATCAAGATAGCAGAGATATTCAGTTTCAGGGATATTTAATCGCTGTGATAGAGCGGTGATTAGTTTGAAGCCTACTCCACATCCGCATAATTCTTTGTAAGGATAGTTACAATCTTTTTGTTTTGGATTTAGAATTGCAATGGCAGCTGGTAATTCTTCATCAGGTAAATGATGATCGCATACAATAAAATCTAATCCCAAAGTTTTTGCATAAGCAATCAGTTCAATTGATTTGATGCCACAATCAAGAGAAATGATAAGTGAGAAATTATTTTCTTTTGCAAAGTCAATACCCATCTTACTTACACCATACCCCTCCCGATACCGGTGTGGTATATAAAACTCAATATTTTGGGGTGCATACATTTTTTGCAAAAACTTATACATGCAGGCAACTGAAGTTGTGCCATCAACATCATAATCTCCGAAGACAAGGATTTTCTCATTTTTTTCTATGGCTGATAATATCCTGTCAACAGCCTTGCTCATATCCTTCATCAACCATGGATCATTCAATTGCGATAATTCAGGACGAAAATATTGTTTGGCTTTATCAAAAGTATCTATGCCTCTTTGTACTAAAATTTTACAAAGCGCCGAACTAATATTTAATGATTTTTGCAAGGCATATACTGCTTCAATATCTGCAGATAATATGTTCCATCGTTTTTGCACTGTATCAATATTTTCTATCTGTTGTGTACCTTACTAACTCTTCCAGTCCTTTGCGGATATCACTCTCAGGGAATTGGTATAAAATAGCCAAAGCTTCGTCTCTGTATTCATTCATCTTTTTTATTGCATAAATAATTCCACCTGAATCGGTGACTGCATCTAAAACTATTTTAATTTTTTTAGGATCTTTATTTTGATTTTTAACTATGTAAATAATTTCTCTTCTTTTTGATGCGGCGATATTATTGAGCGTATAAATTAGCGGAAGCGTTAATTTTTTTTCTTTTATATCATTACCTGTGGGTTTGCCGATATCTTCATTTCCATAATCAAAAAGGTCGTCCTTTATCTGGAATGCAATGCCAACTTTTTCGCCAAAGATTTTCATTTTTTCTGAGATGGCTTCATCTTTACTTGTACTCCAGGCGCCTACACAACAAGCTGAAGAAAGAAGCGATGCAGTTTTACTTCTTATGATCTCAAAATAAATATCTTCTTTTAAATTTAATTTTCTCGCTTTTTCAATTTGCAGCAATTCACCTTCGCTCATTTGCTTAACGGCATCTGATAAAATATGGAGATGCTTAAAATCGCCTCCTTCTGTTGAAAGCAATAGTCCTTTTGATAAAAGATAATCGCCAACCAGCACGGCTATTTTATTTTTCCATAAAGCATTTATTGAAAAAAAACCTCTACGTTCAAGGGATTCATCTACAACATCGTCATGCACCAAAGTGGCAGTATGTAATAATTCAACCAGCGCAGCTGCACGGTATGTAGATTCGTTTACAGGTCCATGCAGTTTGGCGCTTAAAAAAACAAACATAGGTCGTAGCTGTTTGCCTTTGCGTTTAATAATATATTTCATTATACGATCAAGTAAAGCAGTTTGGCTTTTAACTGCTTCTTCAAATTTTTTTTCAAAAATTTTTAGTTCTTCTGCTATAAGTGTTTTTGGAAATTGCATAAATGATAAGCAGGCAATATAGTACAATAGTACAAAAAGAAATAATTAGCGGATTTATAGCAATCTTTCATAGCCAACCAATACTATATGATGTTAAACCAGCTTAAGTTGATTAGTAAGTTATATGTTTTAAAAATTTTTAAAACATATAAACTTTTCGATGTTTAAGTAAATGCTAAAAAAAGTTGTATTATTATATTGGTTTGATATTTTTGCAAATCATCAGAGTCTTCTTTTTAAGATATAAATTAATCTTCGAATAAATAAATTATGAAAACCAAAAAGTTACAATTAGTGTTACGCTCATTATTATTTGGGATGTTTTCGTTACTGTCATTTTTCTCCTTTGCCCAAAGCGGAACTTACGATGTTTATGATTCTAATATTGTTTCTCCAAAAAGAATGGCACAGCAAAATGAGTTCTGGAATAATACTTATAGTTTTCCTGCAAAGCCCCGCAATCAATTGGAAATTGGAGTTTCAGGTGGTATGTTTTCAGTGAGTGGGGATGTTCCTTCAAGAAACCCCACCCCAGGAGGTTCTATTCATATTCGTAAAGCATTGGGATATGTTTTTTCAGTAAGAGCACAATATACTTATGGTATTGCAAAAGGTTTAGCATGGAATGCATCATACAATTTTGGTAAAAATCCGGCATGGGCAGCTTACGCTGCACCTGTTAGAACTAACGCAGGCCCACTGGTTAGCACAATACCCGGGAGAGCAACTGAACCTGTATTTTATAATTACCGGACCCGGGTTCAGGATCTTAGTATACAGGGGATACTTACTTTTAATAACATTCGGTTTCACAAACAAAAGTCAGGGTTTGTTATTTATGGCGGTATTGGATTTGGCATGACAGCATACCACACTATGGTTAATGCTCTGGATGCAAATGGAAAATCCTATAGTGCATTATTTACAAGTATACCATTGTCAGCTCAAACCCATGACAATCGTAAAAATGTATTGAAAACATTAAAAAATAAAATGGATAATACTTATGAAACCGAAGCTCAGGCTCCTGGAACACGCCGTGGTAAGTTAGGTGGAAATACCATCAGGCCTTCAGGGCATTTTATCGGTGGCATCGCTCTTAAATTAAGTAAAAGGATAAATCTGGCCTTTGAAGAAAAATATACTGTGGTGAAAGATGATTTTCTTGATGGTCAGATTTGGCAGGAGCAGGCAATAGGAGATGCGGTTTTAACACCAGAATTTGATAGTTATAATTATGCATCTATAGGATTGAATTTTAATCTTGGTGCCAAATCAGTTGAGCCATTATGGTGGTTAAATCCATTGGATTATGCTTACAGCGAATTAAATAACCCCCGCCATATGAAGCTTCCAAAGCCCACATATGATGATGCTGATAATGATGGCGTTCTTGATCAATTAGATAAAGAACCTAATACACCGGCAGGTTGTCCTGTAGATACACATGGTGTGAGCAGAGATACAGATGGTGATGGCATACCTGATTGTAAAGATAAAGAATTGAACACTCCAACATTTTGTCAACCCGTAGATGCAGATGGTGTTGGTAATTGTCCTTTACCAGAATGTTGCAAAAATATGCCACCTGCTAATAATGCTGAAGCATGTGCTATTGGTGATTTGCCAAGCATTTCATTTAAAGGTAAAACAAGTACTTTAAGCAGTGATGCAAAAGCAATATTATCTACAATAGCTTCAAAATTAAAAGCAGGCGCAAATTGTAATATTATGATCACTGGTTACCCAGCAGCGTCTAAATCATCAGAGGCATTGTGCAACAAGAGAACACAGGCTATTAAACAATATTTAATGGAGAAAGAAGGAATAAGCTCAGATAGAATTAGTGTTAACTGTGAAATTGGGGGAGGCGATGCTAATACAATTGATATTAAAAGCGTAAATAAGTAATACTTTCATTTTTCAGTTTTAAGCCCTTCGGAAAACCGGAGGGCTTTTTCATAATATATTATTAAATCAACCGGAAATTTGCCAATGTTACATTTAATGATACTATTAAACGATATTTTTATAAAAATTACTTTTTAAAAACGTAAATTTGCGCTTCTTTATGAGATTATTAAGTTTATTATTGATTACCTCTTTTGCTATCTCATCCTGCTCAAGCGATTTTGGAAAAATTCTTAAAAGCAAGGATTATGATTATCAATTGAAAAAGGCTGATGAATATTTCTATAAAAAGAAATACAATCAGGCAGAGCAATTATATGTACAATTGTTTCCTGTATTTAAAGGCACACAAAAGTTTGAAGATTTATATTACAAATATGCATATTGCTCTTTTTTTCAAAAAAATTATGAGGATGCAGAAAATCTTTTTAAAGGATTTTTAGAGGTTTTTCCTAATAGCCCTAAAGAAGAAGAAATGGCATATATGCATGCATATATGTATTATCTGCGATCACCTAAAATTGAGTTGGAGCAAACAAACACTTCAAGGGCAATCGGGATGATGCAAACCTTTATTAATACACATCCAAACTCTTCAAGATTAAAAAGCGCATTGGAGGTTATTGATAAAAGCCGGGTTAAACTGGAGATCAAGGAATATAAAAGCGCAGAATTATATTATAAATTGCAACATTACAGGGCTGCCGGAGTTTCCTTTACTAATTTATTAAACAACTATCCTGAATCAACAAAAGGGGATGATTATAAATTGATGAGTATTAGATCATTTTATCAGTTCGCCAAATTAAGTGTTGCTGAAAAACAAATTGAGAGATATGAAAAAGTGGTTACTGAATTTAATGATTTTACTGACCGCTTTCCTGAAAGTAAATTATTAAAAGACGCAAAAGAGTATAATAACTTAAGTTTAAATCACATTAAAGAATTACAAAATGAGCAAACTAAGACGACAACAAAGCGCTAACACAAGCAATGTTGTAGAAACAAAAAACCTTACAGATATCAAAGCAAAGACTGGCAATTTGTATGAGTCTATTGCAGTAATTGCAAAAAGAGCAAATCAAATTAATATCTCTTTAAAAGAAGAACTTCATAACAAGCTGGAAGAATTTGCAAGCCATACTGATAGTCTTGAGGAAATTCATGAGAACAAAGAGCAAATCGAAATTTCAAAAGCTTACGAAAGGATGCCTAATCCTGCTTTATTAGCTACTACAGAGTTCATGGATGACAAGGTATATTACCGTAAAAACGAAGACGATCTTTTTAGTTAATACCAGTAAGTTAATTTCTGGTAACTTTTATATTAATCTTTAGATAAGAAAATATAATTTTAGCGACGATTGTTTTTGATCGTCGTTTTCATTTATGCTCACCGGCAAAAAAATATTAATAGGAGTTACTGGCAGCATCGCTGCTTATAAAGCTATTTTATTAGTAAGGCTATTACTAAAAGATGGAGCCGAAGTAAAGGTAGTAATGACTCCTTCTGCAAAAGATTTTGTATCGCCACTAACATTTTCTACATTATCAAAAAACGAAGTTTTAATAGATCTGTTTAATGAAATTTCATGGGCTAATCAT
>JBKJSX010000234.1:0-10285 GCA_046594375.1 Chitinophagaceae bacterium | reverse complement strand
GGCATCATTTTTCTGCAATTATCACTTTATTGCTGGCTTTTATGTTTATGATATTTATTGGTTTTTATCTTGATAATAAAATTTTCCAGATACCTGCTGCAGCAAGTATTATCATACTATTTGCATTGCTGAATTCAGTAATAGGAGCGCTTACTTATTACCTGCGAAGCTGGAGTGTGCTGTTCGTTATTTTTCTTTTTATTATCCTAAATCTCCTTTATGTGTATGATGTAATAGATCCACGCAATAAAGCGTATGGACTTAATTATACTCATTCCACCAGACCGGAATATTCGCTGCAAAGCTTAAGAGCCCTTAATACTCCCGAAAAAATTGAAGCCGATAAAAATAATATGCTTGCCATCCTTAACCGCTGGAAACAAAGGCAGGGAGAGGATAAGCCAATGATGGTAATATTTAATTTTAGCGGCGGTGGGGTGAGAAGTGCAGCTTTTGCTATGAATATTTTGCAGGAACTTGATAGCATAAGCCAGGGAACTATAATGAAAAAAACTGTACTTATCAGCGGTGCTTCCGGAGGCATGTTGGCAGCCGCTTATTTTCGTGAGCTGGCAAGATTAAAAGCCGTGGGTGAAAATATTAATCTCCAAAATAAAATGTATGTTGATGATATTTCACAGGATCTTCTCAACACTGTTTTCTCTTCTATGATTGCAAGAGATCTTCTTTCTCCTGTCCAAACATTTTGGATTGGCCCATACCGCTATGTTAAGGACAGGGGATATGCGTTTGAACAAAAATTAAATGATAACACACACCAATTGCTCGATAAGAATATCGGTTTTTACAAGGCTGAAGAAAAAGACGCACATGTTCCATTGATGATCTTAAATTCTGTGATAACAAAAGATCTCAGAAAATTGATGGTGTGTTCGCAGCCCTTAAGTTTTATGATGCAGGCAGCATTTACTGACAGCACCTCAAAGATAACCGGACCTGATGCAGTTGATTTTGCAGCCATGTTCAAAGATGATGATCCGATGAACCTTCGATTTCTTACGGCATTAAGAATGAATGCAACTTATCCATACATTCTTCCAAACGTTTGGCTGCCAACAAAGCCTGTAATAGATGTTATGGATGCAGGCCTGAGGGATAATTATGGACAGGAAACATCGTTGCGCTTTTTACATGTTTTTAAAGCCTGGATAAAAGAGAATACCCGTGGAGTATTGATCATTCAGGTAAGGTCAAGGCAAAAAGGAAGTTGGGATAACACAATTGTAAACGGTGACATTACCGGCATCATCACCAAGCCGTTTACAATGTTGCAAAACAACTGGTTCATGCTGCAGGATTATTTTCAGGACGATGAGATTACTTATGCGCAAAATTTTTTGGACAGCAATTTTCACCGCGTTGCATTTATGTATATCCCCGAAATAGAAGAGCGGGGTGCTACAATAAATTTTCATTTAACTGCCCGTGAAAAAAGTGAAGTGATCTCTTCTTTAAAAAGACAAAATAATGTGGAAGCATTGGAGCAGGTGAAGATGTATTTGAAATAGAAGGAAGGATTGTAGTCATCCTGAACTTGTGGAAGAATTGTTTAACATATTGTAAGTGGTCAAAATGGGTTCGACAAGCTGCACCAGACATTGTTTACATAGTCAGAATACTTTTATAAATTAGATTTTAGAATAAGATTATTTGTTTAAATTCAGATGAATTTTATTGATTTCTTTTCACTTTATAATTTTTGTAATACTTCACTACTTTCTTTTTTAATATCCTCCTGCATAACAGGATCATGTTTTAATCCAAGGCTCAGCATCATTTTTCCTTTTTCTGTATTGCCTGTTTTTGCATATACCAAACCTGCAATGCATAACAGCATTGGGTTTTTACTGTGTGTAACTAAGGCTGCATCTAAATAGGTGAGTGACTTATTTACTTCATTTCTTTTATAATAAACCCACGCCATGGTTTCGTTCACATCAATATTTTTGGGTCTGCGATTGTATTCTGCCAAAGCATGTTCCAACGCTTTATCCAAATCATTATTTTGCAAGTAAGCATAAGCTAATTCTTTATCTGAGTAATGCCCGATGGTAGGATCGCTGATACTTATTTGAGCATTCTTATTCATTTCTTCAATTACTTCTTTATTAAGTGCATTTGCTTTTTCAGTTTGCCCCGCTTTGCTGTAAGCAATGGCAAGATTTTCTTTTACACCAAGATCAGTAACCATGCTTTGTGCCTCCTGGTAATAGTAAACGGCGCTGTCATATTTTTTTTTATAAGAAGCTATGCGGCCGAGTCCTTCAAGAGCATAAGCGTAACCAGGTCTTGCAGCAAGCGATAAATTATATTGAAAGGAAGCATTGTTTACTTCTCCCATGTTTTCGTATAACCTGCCAAGTTGTGTTCTGCACCATTCTGTAGACTCTTCTGATGGAACACCGGCTTCTACTGCATATTTCATTGCGCTTACAGCTCCGGGATAGTCACCATATATTTCACGTAAATAGGCAATTCGTGAGTAAGAGCGCAGGTCTGGCCTGATGGTAACCATTTTATCTGCTGCATCCAGTGCTGAATCATAATTCCCCATTTCCACATTGGCATCTACCAGTAAGCCATAAACAAATGCACTGTTGGGATTTATATTTACTGCAGCGTTTGCTGTTGCCAGTCCATCAGCAAAATGATGTTGCGATAATTGTATTAGCGCTTTCAACATTAAAGCTTCATAATTGCCAGGTTCATTTGTCAAAACATTATCAACAGTTTTCATTGCTGCTTTATCGTAGTATGCAATGTTGCCGCTGATCCTGGCTTCCATGATGTAAGCATTTACAAGAGCAAGCTCAGATTTTGTATCAGTGGGATTTGCTTTTATTTTATTAATTAGATTGTCTGCATTTTGTTTTGCAGCCAGCCATTCAGCATTGTTGGTATTTTCTTTTCTTTGTAAAAACGTGTACGCAGTATCTTTTTCTGCCTGCTGTTTATTTTTATATTTTATCACAACAAAACTTACTGATAAGCCAAAAAATACCAGCAATATTATATACCAATATTTTTTTTTCATTTTAATATTTTTTAAAACATTTTAAGAGATCAAAAGAGAGTTACAAAAAAATTAAAAAGAGGCTGCATCTGCAGAGCATGCAAGGCTGCAAATGCAACCTCTTTTATTTTAACCCTTAACAGCCCTGAGTGTTTGTTTCTCAACGCCGTCTTTAATTAGCTTAATAAAATATACACCTGATCCCAGTCCTTTACTTTCAAATTGCTGGGTATAACTTCCTGCTTCCATTCTTTTATTTGCCAATACTTTTACCTGATTGCCTTTTGCATCATACACCGCAATGGTAATTTGTGCTGCAGCCTTTAACTGGTATTGTATTGTTGTATTGTCTCTAAAAGGATTGGGAGAAGTTTTCATTACAAGCTCAGGAACATTTAAAATTCCAAAGCCTTTGCTTATCTCCACAGGGATAATAAGATTATCTGTGATTACTTTACCATTGTCTGCTAACCTTCCAGTAGGTGGTGGAGCGCAGTCACAATTGTGCGTACCTGCCCACGGTGTTTGCTCAAAAGGGAATGAAGTTTTAAATGCAATGTCGTTGGCACCTACACCTGTTTCATAGTTCAATACTTTTACAAGATTTGGAGTTACGGGGCTTCCACCGAGTACATAATCATCGTACCATAAACCGATAGCAGCAAGAACAATTCCGCTTACAGCCTGCAATTCAATTCTTGTAACATCATCTTCCAGTCTTCTGCCATTAGGAAAACCATCCATGTTAGGTATAAATTGTAATGATGTGTTTGCATAAGCAGGCTCTGTAAGCCCTCTCACCGCAGCATTCACTAATCCTTCACTGCTAAATTTGGGATCGTTTCTTTGTGTAGCGGGTACTGCCATATTTAGTCTCAACATATCACCACCATTTGGTAAAAAATTATTGATAAATGGTTTGCCAGGCGCAAGGGGATTGCCGGTTGGTTTGCCTGTAGCCAATTGGTAGGGTGCAAGGTTAGGAACGCCTGTATGAAATATTGGCCAAAGGTCTACTGAGCGTGGCTTATTTGGGCCAGGTAATAGTAAAGCTCCAAAATTTGCTTCACTTAAAGCAGTTCCGTTTAGGGCTGCGTTTCCTTTTAAACCAAATAATCCATTTTGTCCGTTTCCAAAACCAAATTGACCCAACGAATTCTTTTGAATTCTTAATGGCTTAAATGCAGGAACAGCGCCACCAAATTGTGCATCATCCATGTATAAAGCCAATTCAGGATTATAAAAATAATTTCCAAAATGTGCAAGGGTTGGAAGATCCTGGTAAGGAGTTAGCCTGTTCCAAAGATCTTTATCACCTACAGGAATAACAGCTTCATTGGTTAATGGCATCCCTAGTCTTGATACTTGTACCCATGGACCTGAATGTGATTCATAAGAGATATTATCATAGTCAATATATGCTTTCTCTTTATTTCCTCTATCATTATCTTCATTTTCTTTGTCTCCTTTGATAGAAATTTGATTTAACACCGATATTTTTTGTCTGCTGGCAGATGCCCAAACACCGATCACATAATTTGGATCAAGTATATTACTTGCCTGGCTGAGAGACTTATGATCTTTTTGTAAAGTGCTGATGTCAACTTCCAATGCGATGGTTGAAACGTTTTTACATTTCAGTCCATCTTCTGAACGTGTAGGTCCTTGCCGTGGTGCATCTCCAAGGTCAAAGATACCACCCAGGTCAACAAAGAAAGGGTCATCTACAGGGCCGCAAAAAACTTTTTCGCCGGTGTTGGCTGTTTTAATTGCTTTTGTTATCAGTGTTTCATAATTCGTATTTAAACCTACTCCCGAGTTGATAGATCTTTCACCAATATTTGGTGGAGGTACAATACCATTAGTAAGTACTGTAGTGAAACTTTTTCCCCCATTCATGCTTCTTTCTAAAGTATAGGTTGTTTTCAGGTTTTCTTTTCCCAAACGGATATTGAAGAAGGTAGTTGGATCCTCGTTTTTCCTTTTGAATGTAAAGCGGTAGATAATATCATCACCGGCAGTGGCAATGTTATTATCAATATGAATCTCGTACCGTACATCTTCGCTGAAATGATAATAATTGGGACCGCCCTGTGGTAACTGCCCGGGAATGTAATTGGCGATAAGAACGATCTTGTTAGGATCTGTTGGACTTTTAAAAGCATACACATCTGTATTGTCTGCCTGCGGATCATCGGCTATCATAGGGGCTTCCCTATGGCTGGATGCCCATACCGGGACAGTGTTTAAAACCATTGCAAACAGCATTATCGCTGCATAAATTTTTCTTTTCATAAATTTTAATTTAAGTGATTGTATAATTCCTGTGATACTGCATAAGTTGCAGGCGTTATTAGTAGGTTAGGTGTTTCTTAAAGGTAAGCAAGGCGTAATATCAATACGTTTTTTATAGATGCGAAATAGATCAAAGAAAAAACGCATTTGGGGAATTTTTTTAAAGGATTAGGATGGCATGCAGTAAGAGTTACGAAATTTTACTTTAGGATGGATTTAACTTTTGATTTTTTTTTTATATATGTTTGAAGTCATCATGCAACAAGAGTAGGGTTTTGTGGGCAACATCCTGAATTAGGTGATTAGATGATGAGTTTGGCACTTTTAAACAAGCAAAAGATTTTTGATACTTCAATTATCGGATGAGGGTTAAAAGATTATGGACAGGATATTTAAGATAGGGTGTTCAAAATTCAATATCCAAAATAAATTTCTGTAGCGCCATATCCAAAGTTTGGGTGGTATTGATTTACAAAGGTCTTCACTTCTTTCTTTGTCTTTAGTATCTCGTGTATCTCATCCTTTAGTTTGCCGCTGCCTACACCATGTATTACTATTAAGTTTGGCTGGCAATGAGCCGTTGACAGGTAATAATATTTCTCGAAAGCTTTTAATTGTATAGTAAGAATTTCAAAGTTGGAAAGATGTTTCCATTCATCACTAATTTTTTCAATGTGAAGGTCAACAACAGATCTTGCGGGTTCAAGATTTTGAGTTGCTTTTGCTGCATCATAAATTCTATATCCTGCACCGGATAATTTTGCAAACCCGATAGCTATCGGGTCATATTTGTCTTCTACAACTTTATCAGGGTAAGTCTCAAATAATTTGTAAGAAAACGTAGGTTCGTTCTTTAATTTAATTTCTTCGATCTTTTGAAATAATTGTTTGGCTTTTAATTTTAATGATGCTTCAAAATATTCTGCTTTCTTTTTATGAGGCGTTATTAATGAAAATTCAAAAGAAAACTTTGGAGCATCATTCATCTGCTCAAAAGGAACATCATGTAAATAAAAATCCGTGAAAGAAAATATTTGATTCTTTAATTCAAAACCTAAAGCGCCTGAAAAAGAAATCCAATAATCAAAATTAAATTGGTATTCTGTCTGGTTAATAAGGTAAAGCTTAAACGATTCCACAACATCATCATCAAAAACATCCTTATCAAAAACGGGTAAAAAAGCAAGCCATACACCATTGCTTACTTTGTATTGTGAAGAAGGCTTTTCCTTTTTTATATCATCAATATATTTTTTCGCTTTCTTAATAGGGAAAATTTTCTTTTCAGAGAATCTTTTAAAATAAGGAAAGTCTATTTGATCCATGTACACCGGAAACCTTACGCCGCCTACTTCTATGGTAACCATCTTATCATTTAATATCTCTACTACTTCGCCTTCCTCCTGCGAATGAAGAACTAAAACTGTATCGCCGATTTGGTATTTCACAATGCGAAGGTACACAGCCCCCTCCAAACCTCCCCCGTAAGGGGAGGCTTGCTAATGCTCAAAGCCGTAAATAATTAATCGTGGATTTATTTATTGGTTAGATGAATCAGATGTGGGAGTACAAATCTTTGTTTTTATTCTAAAGTACCGCTCCTTCTCCGAGGGAGAAGGGAGTTGGAGTATGAGGCTTTTACGCACCCACGTCACCTTTATTCCGGTTGGCAAGGTGACTGTTCTTATAACCATAAGTAAAATAAATTACAAGCCCAATTACAAGCCAGACAATAAAACGATACCAGTTGGTATGGCTTTCCTGCGCCATCAAATAAAAGCAGCTAAGTAGACCCAGCACAGGTATCAGTGAAAAATTCTTTACATAACTAAGAACTGCAATAATGCTTGTTACCAAAAAAAATAATATCATCGGAATTCCTTCTTCGCTTAGCAGGCTTTTAAAATATCCGGGGTATTGCATTTGTGTAAATACGATGGAAGTAATAAACAATAGGGGAACAATATATCTCCCGCTTACATAAGGTACTTTAAATTTACTTTCTGCTTTTACTTTTCGGCTGTCTAAAACCAATATCCCGCCACACACTAATACAAAAGCAAATAAAGTTCCTATACTTGTGAGTGCAAGTACTATATCAAGATTTAAAAACAATGCCGGAATTGCGACAACAAAGCCTGTAAGTATCGTGGAAAATGAAGGCGTTTTAAACCTGGGATGAATACGTGAAAATATTTTTGGCAACAAGCCATCACGGCTCATACTCATCCATATCCGGGGCTGTCCCATCTGGAAAACAAGTAACACACTTGCTGTTGCAAATACGGCACTTACTGCAATTATCCCGGCTATCCATTTCATTCCTCTATCAGAAAAAACTTTTGCAAGCGGATCACCAACATTCAGTTCTTTATAGCTTACCATTCCCGTTAATACCAGTGCCAGTAATACATATAATATTGTGCAAATTATCAGTGAATAGATCATTCCCCTCGGCAGGTCACGTTGGGGGTCCTTACATTCTTCTGCTGTTGTACTTATAGCATCAAAGCCTATGTAAGCAAAAAATACTGCGGATACACCTTTTAAAATTCCCGAAACTCCATTGGGCGTAAATGGCGACCAGTTATCGGGATTTACATAAAAGCCCCCTAACACAATCACCAAAAAAACAACGGTAAGTTTTAAGCCTACTAAAAAATTACTGGTATTCCTGGATTCTTTAATGCCCCTGAAAACAATAAAAGTTATAAGCGCCACAATTAACAATGCAGGCAAGTCTAATATTACTTTTATGCCAAATATTTGTGGAGCATTTATCCAGGCTGCCTGTTTTGAAGATAGGACTTCATCAATAATTGAACCTGGTGTGGCGGCTAAGGCTGCTGCATCATTAAAGCCGGTATGCGCAGAGGAATAATCCATGGACAGCCAATCAGGAATGTGACAATTAAATCCATCCATCAATCTTGTAAAATAATCGCTCCACGATATGGCCACAGCAATATTTCCAATTGCATATTCCATCAAAAGATCCCAACCGATTATCCATGCAAAAATTTCCCCAAAGGCAACATACGAATACGTGTATGCACTGCCGGATACAGGAACTGTTGAGGCAAATTCGGCATAACATAATGCCGCAAAGCCACAGGCTATCGCCGTAAAGCCATATAAAAAAACAATACCTGGTCCGCCATCGAAAGAAGCTTTACCAATGCTGCTGAAAATACCTGCACCAATAACTGCTGCAATACCCATAGCTGTTAAGTCGCGTACACCCAAAACTTTTTTTAAACCCGTTGATGAATGTGTTGCATCTGACAGACCTTTACTGGCATCTTGTAAAATTGCAGTAATACTTTTTTTTCGAAAGAGTTGATTTGCCATTGCGGTTGTTTTGAAAAAGTAAATTATGAATAAAAATTGTCTTGAACCATGATTTTATTTGATTAAAATATTTTCATGATTTTATGTTGTGCGGCATTTTTTTGTTTGCTTCTTTGTCTAACTATACTTTAAAGAATTATTAAATTTGAAAATAACTGCACCGCCATGAATACAAAATATATAATTGAAGAATTAAAAAGAAACAGAATTGTTTTTAAAGATTTTTTGGAAGGGTTAGAGAAAGAAGTTTATTTATGGAAACCCAATCCGGAGAAGTGGTGTGTGTTGGAAGTTATTTGTCATTTATATGATGAAGAGCGGGAAGATTTTAGGGCAAGAGTAAAACTAACTTTAGAGAATCCTGAAATGCACGCCAATCCTATTGATCCGATTGGCTGGGTAACTTCAAGAAAATATATTGAGCAGGATTATAAGAATATTTTACAAAGATTTTTATTGGAAAGGGATAATTCTTTGGCATGGCTCAACGGTCTTAAAAATGCAAAATGGGAGAATGTATATAAACATCCTTTACCCGGCGATTTAAGCGCAGAAATCTTTTTGTCAAGCTGGCTTGCTCACGACTATTTGCATATAAAGCAACTCACTAAAATCAAATACGATTATTTTAGAGAGATATCCGAGGATAAAGTTGATTATGCAGGCGAGTGGAAATAAATGCCTCACCACTTAGCTCATACTCATAGCTCATCAGGCTGCAATCCTTTGGAGAATTGCTTTGCAGGGAATATCAGAAGTTACTTTTACAAAATGATTTTTATAAAGAGGGATAGCCAGGAAGTCTCCGGGATTTAGTTCATGTACTTTATCTTCAATGGTTATAGTGCATGTGCCTTCTGCAATTAAAAATCTTTCAAATTCATCATGATGCATTTCCTGCGGCGACATTTCTTTTATCCAAACAATTGCAGTAGTTACGTCAGGAGTATAACAGATGATCTTTGCATACAGCCCGCTAAAATCTTTCGGTAATACCATGTCATCCCGGTTAAGCCAATTTGTGTAATCAGTTAGTTTAGATCCCTCATGTAAAATAGGTGGAGATGTGGGCTCTTCACCATTCTTCAATCTTTGGGTATAATCTATTATAGCAAACAAAAATGGTTTAATCGTTTCATTAGGTTCAATAGCATTTTCCATACCGTAGTGTTCGATAGCATCACTTATCTCATCAATCTCTTTTCGTATCTCTTTAAAAGCTGCAGCCATTTCCTCTACCTCTGCGGTCTCTTGTGTATCAGTAGTACCCATTACATACGATTCTAAGATCCCAGATTGCATATATTCCGCAATATTTTTCATGTTGCCATTGTTCTACTTAATGTTTAATTGTGTTCACTATTTATTTCTTTAAAATATCTTCCTGACTATTCAATTTGGCTGAAGCATTAGCAAAGGTGCATCCTTTAAAATATTAATTGAAAGCTGTTCTTTAATCTTGTTTTAAATTCATTGAATCTTCATTGTTACTTACGGAAATATCGCCTTCAGGGTTTATTAATGTAAAGTTTCTTCCATATCTATGCTTATAGCTGAACTCCTTTTTATTTTAAACTTCAATATAAAATCTTTTTCTTTATGAAT
>JBKJSX010000143.1:0-18432 GCA_046594375.1 Chitinophagaceae bacterium | reverse complement strand
AAAAATTCTTCATTCAATTCTCTTCTTTCAACTAAACCAACTTTTGTGATGGTCATCTTGTAATTTTTATCACCTTCCGATGCATCATCTTTATTTAATCCAAGATCTCCAATTATCGATTCTCTTTCTTTTTCTTCAAACGCTTTGTTCAATTGAAGAACAATGCTGTCATCTTTCTTTTTACCCATTAGCTGCTCACGAAAAGCAGGTGTAAAATATTTAACCAGTAATGAGTTATCTTTTGAAACTCCGTCCGGCACTATATTTTCTTCTGCATCAACTTCGGTAAAACTTACATTTAATACATTTTCTTCCGAGGTAACAGTTTCAGGATCGAGCATTTTACCATGACGGTTTTGTAAGCGCTCCATCTCTTCATTAATCATCTCATCAGTAACACTTATTTTATTACGGGTAAGTTTAGCTTTCGCCAGATCAAGATCGACCTGTGGCTTTAAACCGATCTCAAAAGGAAATTCATAGTTACCGGGTTCATTCATATCAAGGTTTCGCAAGTCGCTGTTCATGGGCAATGGCTGGGCAAAAAAATCAGGCTTTTCTGTAGTAAGATAATTTTGAATTTCTTTTTCAACCTCTTTAATAACTGCATCATAAAACACAGAAGGTCCATACATCTTTTTTACCATTCCTGTTGGTACCATCCCTTTTCTAAAACCAGGTATGTTTGCTTTTTTACTATACTCTTTAACTGATTTTTCAAAAGAAGGATAGTAATCTTCTTTGGTTAACCTAACCGTTAATTTATCATGCAATAAACCGATATTCTCTCTTGTAACTGTCGCCATATTTCTTAAGTTGATAAGTTGACTGGTTGATAAGTTGACGGATAACATGTCAACTTATCAACCAGTTAACTTTTTTGTGCCCATGGAGGGACTCGAACCCCCATACCTCGCGGCATCAGATCCTAAGTCTGACGTGTCTACCAATTTCACCACATGGGCTTTTAAGGGCTGCAAAAGTAATGGATTTGATGGAAAGAAAACATGCCGAAATAGATTAAATAAGTTTTAAAAATATTATTTGCAATACCCTCACATATTGTAATAAGAAAAAGCCCTGTTCATTTTTTCGTAAATTCGTAACTAATGGAAACATCTGTAGAAATACCGAAATATAATTTAAACGAAGAGCAGGAAAGAAAGGAGATCCTTCGGCATTACCGGGCCTTGTTACGGTCTTTAAAAACAAAATTAAAGCCGGGAGATAAAGAAATGATCCGCACTGCTTTTGAAATGGCTGTGGATGCACACAAAACAATGCGTCGTAAAAGCGGCGAGCCATACATTTTGCATCCCCTTGCCGTTGCTATGATATGTGTGGAAGAAATTGGTTTAGGCGTAAGAAGTACCATTTGTGCACTGCTGCATGATACTGTTGAGGATACCGATATTTCATTAGAAGATGTACAAAGGGAATTTGGTAGTGAGATAGCAAAGATCGTTGACGGGCTTACTAAAATCGCAAACGTACTTGACACGAATACTTCTCAACAGGCAGAAAATTTTAAAAAGATATTGTTAACCCTTACTGATGACCCAAGGGTTATCCTGATAAAGCTTGCCGATCGCCTGCACAATATGCGTACGCTCGATAGCATGAAGCGGGAGAAACAATTAAAAATTTCTTCTGAAACTGTGTACGTATATGCTCCGCTTGCACACCGCATGGGTTTATATAATATTAAAACCGAGATGGAAGACCTGGCGATGAAATATATGGAGCCAGACAGCTATAAATATCTTGCTCAAAAACTGAATGATACCAAAAGAGAACGCAGCCGATATATCAATGATTTCATCAGACCAATTGATGAAAAATTAGAGCAGGGAAATTTCGATTTTGAAATATATGGACGACCCAAAAGCATTCACTCCATCTGGAATAAAATGAAAAAAAAAGGTGTTGCTTTTGAAGAAGTGTATGACCTGTTTGCTATCCGTGTTATTTTAAATTCATCACCGGAAAAAGAAAAAGAAGATTGCTGGAAAGTGTACAGCATGATAACAGATGAATACACTCCCTCACCTGAAAGATTGAGAGACTGGCTTAGCAATCCAAAAAATAATGGATATGAAGCCCTGCACACAACTGTGATGGGGCCACAAGGAAAATGGGTTGAGGTACAGATACGAACTAAACGAATGAATGATATTGCAGAGAAAGGCTTGGCAGCACATTGGAAATATAAAGAAGGAACAAATGAAGAGAACAGGTTTGATAACTGGTTTCATCAAATTAGAGAGGTACTCGCCCACCAGGACACAAACTCTATCGATTTTTTACAGGACTTTAAAGTATCATTTTTAGCAGAAGAGATTTATGTATACACCCCGAAAGGTGATGTAAAGATGTTACCCATTGGCGCATCAGCACTTGACTTTGCATTTGCTGTTCATACAGGCGTTGGAGTAAAATGTATCGGCGCAAAAGTTAATCATAAGCTTGTACCCATCGGGCATAAATTACGAAGTGGCGACCAGATAGAAATTATTACCTCCGCCAAACAAAAGCCAAACAGCGAATGGTTAAATTTTGTTGTTACCACAAAAGCAAAATCCAAAATAAAAGATTCTTTAAAAGAAGAAAAAAGAACAATTGCAGAAGAAGGCAAATATATACTACAACGTAAGTTTGATGGAATAGGCGCAGCAATGAATTACAGTAACATGGAAGAGCTCGCCAATTATTATAAACTTTCCTCGCCACTAGATCTGCTGTATGAAATTGCTGTAAAAAAAATTGACCTTAAAGAACTGAAAGAATTTACAGTAGCCGGAGAAAAATTAATCGCACCAAAAATTCTTAAACCTGTTCATGAAGAAAAAACTGAACACGAACACGTTTCAAGATCACACCAAAAAAAGGAGGCAGAGCTTATTATTTTTGGTGAAAGCAGTGATAAGATAATGTATACTTTGGCCAACTGCTGCAAGCCAATTCCGGGTGATGATGTATTTGGTTTTATAACGCAGGGTGAAGGATTAAAAATTCATCGCACCAATTGCCCCAATGCTACAAGACTACTATCTAATTATGGACATAGGGTTGTAAAAACAAAGTGGGTCAAAAACAAAGAAATTTCTTTTCTTACCGGCATAAAAATTATCGGGCTTGATGATGTTGGGGTGATAAATAAAATTACCAATTTAATTAGTGGCGAATTAAAGATCAATATAAATGCATTAACAATCGAAGCCAGGGATGGATTATTTGAGGGTAATATCAAAGTGTATGTTCACGATAAAGACGAATTGGAAGAACTTGTAGAGCATGTAAAAAAATTGCCGGGTATTGAAAGTGTGGACAGGTTTGATACGGAGTAGTTTATGTTTCATGGATCATAGTTGCTCATAGTTTAAAAAGAAAACAATAATTTTATCACTCACAAAAAATTTACACATCATGAATGAACTAATTCAAAAATTACAAAATGATCATGGGTTACAGCCGGAACAATCTCATGGTATATTAAATACCATAAAAGATTTTATCAAAGAAAAATTCCCGATGATGGCAGGAGCAGTAGATAATTTATTTCCTGCAGCAAATGCTGCCACAACTCCAACCGGCACTACACCTGCAGGGGATACAGGAAATACAGAAGGCTCTGCAGATAAAGGTGGAAGTTTTTTAGATAAGATATCTGATATTGTTCCCGGAGAAATGGGAGAAAAAGCTGAAGCGTTTGCCAAAGATAAACTGGGCGGCTTTTTGGGTGGGGAAAAAAAATAAGTTGAAAGGCTGAAGGTGTAGGGTACAAAGCCTTACGCCTTTTACGTTTTTATTTCAGCACTTCTCTTGCTATAATTATTTTTTGCACTTCACTTGTGCCTTCTCCAATTGTACAAAGTTTACTATCACGGTAAAATTTTTCTACAGGGAAATCTTTTGTATACCCATAGCCCCCAAATATCTGCACCGCATCTGTTGAAACTCTTACTGAAACTTCACTGGCATAATATTTTGCCATTGCAGATTCTTTGGTAATATTTTCACCACGCATTTTTTTATCACAGCATTGTTCAATTAAAAGTTCTGCGGCTTTAATTTCGGTTGCCATATCTGCAAGCTTAAATGATATTGCCTGGAAGTTAGCAATGGGCTGATCAAACTGGTATCTTTCTTTTGAATATTTTACTGATGCTTCATAAGCGCCTTTTGCAATTCCCAATGCCAGTGCAGCAATTGATATTCTTCCTCCATCCAATACTTTCATTGACTGTTTAAACCCCTCCCCTACACCACCTAACCTGTTTTCATCAGGTATGCGGCAATTATCAAATATCATTTCACTTGTTTCACTGGCTCTCATGCCCAGTTTGTTTTCTTTTTTACCCGCAGTAAAACCTTTCGTTCCACGGTCAACAACAAATGCAGTACAATTATCTCTCGTTCTTGGTTCGCCTGTTCTGCAAATTACAACCGCCACATCACTGCTGTTACCATGCGTTATCCAACATTTTGTTCCGTTGATTACCCAATCGTTTCCGTCTTTTACTGCAACACATTTCATGTTACCGGCATCACTTCCGGTATTGGGTTCAGTTAATCCCCATGCACCGATATGCTCTGCTGTAGCAAGTTTGGGAAGATATTTTTTCTTCTGTTCTTCATTACCAAAAGCCAATATATGCCCACAGCATAAAGAATTATGTGCAGCTACAGAGAGACCTATCGAGCCGCAAACTTTCGCTATCTCCTGTATGATCTCATTGTATTCAAAATAACCAAGGCCGGCACCTCCATATTCTTCGGGAACAAATACTCCCATTAGTCCAAGCTTTCCCAATTCTTTAAATATTTCAACAGGAAAAATTTGCGCCTCATCCCATTCCATAACATGCGGCTTAATATATTGCAATGCAAAATCTTTTGCTGTTTGTGCTACCTGTTCTGTAAGTTCTGTCCTTTTAAAATCCATATAATAAAATGAGGGTGCAATATACTCAGATTTTTCAACTGGTATTTTGATCGCTTGATATTGGCTTGTTAATTTATAGTGAGATATGGGGACACTTTTGTGAAGACATCATCAGTAACGATCATTATTTTTTTTATATCATCAATTGAAGAAAAATTTCCATGCTGTGTTTTGAATTGCAGGATAGCATTAGCAATTGCATACCTGATGTAAGGATGCGACCTCATTTCATCAAGGGTAGCAGTATTTATATTTATTTGTTTTACAGCAGGATTTGTAAGGATAAGTCTTGATTTTATTTTGATAAAAGTAGAATCGGATAAGCCGTACGTTTCTTTTATTTGTTCAATTGAATAAAAGCCACCAAGCTTATCACGAAATGTAATGATACGCTGAGCCAGCTTACTTCCTATACCGGGCAAAGCAATAAATGCGGTAGTATCAGAAGCATTGATATCAATAGTTTGAGAAGCATATTTTTTATCCTTGTAGCCTTCAGAAGAATAATTGTTTTTAAGATTAGACTCCTTATTTGCATATTCCTTTTTGATATTTCCAATTTTTACATATGGTAGTAAGCGATCAACATCATCTTTATGCAATCCCCATATTTTAACGATGTCCTCACGCTTATAAAAATGTCCGCCCCTGGATACATATTTCTGAATTGTTTCAGCTGTTTTTTCTCTAACACCAAGTCGCTTCCAATCATCTACTGTTGCTGTATTTGGATCAAAATAAAATACTTCAGCTTTGGTTTTTGTATAAAAATTTTTTTCAGAAGGCTCATAATAATTACTATAATTATTTTCATCAAAATTTTTATTTAAATATCTTTTGTTGGTTACAGTATCAGCCTCCTGAATTTTTAATTGAGCAATCTCTTTATCAAATTGCAAATGATCATATTTTTTTTGATGGATGAAATAAGGATAAAGAAATGGCAGGAGCAGGCAAATAAATATCAATGCAACAAGAATAAAGATTCCGGCTCTTTCTTTTTTAGTGAAACTTAAATATTCTTTAAGAAATTGCTTAAACACATGTGAAATATAATATTTCCAGCCTTAAGATGCAAGAGTGAATCAGCTTTTAAAAAAGAGCAGTTGAGAAATTACATGGATAATTCTAACCCATCCCATGCTAACTGCATTCCGGGCGGAAGCATTTCATTTACATCAGCATGTTTTCCCATTTGGTGACTCATGTGCGTAAAATAGGCAGAAGAAATGTGTAGTTCTTTGGCTAATGCTGCCGCTTCGTTGAGAGAAAAATGAGAGATATGTTTTTCATTTCGCAATGCATTTAAAACAATTATTTCACTGCCTTTAATTTTCTCTTTTTCACTTTCATCTATACGGTTGGCGTCGGTTATATAAGTAAACTTTCCAAACCTGAAACCAAACACAGGCATATTTAAATGATGTACCCCAATGGGAATTATTGGTATATCCCCAACAGTGAAAGGTTCTGTTGTAATTGTATTAATTTTTAATTTAGGAATGCCAGGGTAACTATTCGCATCAAAAGCATAATAAAACTCTCTTCTTAATGCTTCTTCAGTTAGTGCATTGGCATAAATTTCCATCGGAAGTTTCGTAAAAAAATTGTATGCTCTTACATCATCAAGCCCTGCAATATGATCTTTGTGAGGATGGGTAAAAATAACTGCATCTAATTTTTTTACATCAGCCCGCAACATTTGATACCTGAAATCAGGTGTGGTATCTACAACCAAAGTTGTTGTTTTACTTTGCACCAAAATACTACTGCGTAATCGTTTGTCTTTTTTATCAGGAGATGTGCAAACCTGGCAACTGCAGGCGATCATAGGTACTCCGCTACTGGTGCCGGTGCCAAGAAAAGTAATTTTTAGATCAGGGTAGCTCACCCGCCAAAGCTAAATAACTTTTGTAAATCTATAATGAGTCATTGGTCATTAAATCAATTGTCATTATGTTTTTTAGTGGGCTTGTCTCTTAATTACCTATTGACATAATGAGTTATTGACTATTAGATTCTTTCGTTTCAGGAGTTGTTTTCTGTACTTGATCAAACATTTTCTGAGAATCAACAGTTAGCATTTCATAGGTAATATCGAGGAACGGTAACAGGTCAATAAGTGTATTTATTCTTCCTTCAGTATTTAAAAATTTATTAAGCACTACAACTTTTTTTTCTTCCAATATGCAATACCCGCTTTGGAAGGAACCTCTTTCATAGCGCACAACGTATCCTGCTTCCCCTAAAATTTTTTCGAGCCTGTTTAAGGTATGTTGATTGTATTTCATATCCCAAATCCGTTAAGGGGACTTATTCTTTTTTAATTAGCAAATTTACAGTAAGACATAAGCCCAACCCAATTTATTTAGCCCTCCCCTACTAAACTTTGATTAAAGAGCAGGTTATCACTGAAGCCCTTCCCAAAAGTAAGGGTAGGAAGACTCTGATTTAATATATGATCTGCGGAATTAAAAAATAATCGAATATCAAAAAACCCAACCTAATAAGTTCCCTTTGGAGTTCAGGTTACTTTACTTGTCATTCTTATAACCGGAATAATCATTTCCTCCAGACTTACACCTCCGTGCTGAAATGTATTGCGATAATAATTTACAAAGTGATTGTAATTATTGGGATAACATAAATAACCATCCTGTTTTGCAAAAATAAAAGAAGAGTTAACATTAGGCACTGGCAATCCTGCCTGCCTGGGATCACGAAAAGCAAGCACATCTTTTGCTTCATAATTTAAATTCCTTCCATGTTTATACCGCAGGTTAGCGGTTGTTTGTTTATCGCCAACTACTTTGCTTGGTGAGTTTACCCTTACGCTTCCATGATCTGTTGCAACAATGAGATTAATTTTTTTATCAGCTATCTTTTTTAGCGCCTGGTGCAATGGAGAATGTTCAAACCATGAAGCTGTAATGCTGCGGTAGCTTACTTCATCTGCTGCAAGTTCTTTAAGCACTTCCATTTCTGTTCTTGCATGGCTAAGCATATCAACAAAATTGTAAACGATAATATTCAGATCGTTCTGCAGCATGTTATGCATGTTATCAACCATCTTTTGTCCGTCATTATGATTGGTAATTTTTGTGTAAGAAAATTTAATATCGGTTTTTCTTAATCGTTGTAACTGTGCTTTAAAAAATCCTTCTTCAAACATATTTTTACCTCCTTCTTCATCATCATTTTTCCATTCAATCGGAAATTGTTTTTCAATTTCTATTGGCAACAGTCCTGCAAAAATTGCATTGCGACAGTATTGTGTGGCGGTTGGTAAAATTGAATAAAAGGTTTCTTCTTCCTGTATCCTGAAACTCTCTGCAAATATTGGCTGGATAGTTTTCCATTGATCAAACCGAAGATTATCTATCAAAACAAAAAAAGTTGGTGTCCCCTTTTCTATATGAGGAAAAACTTTATACTTCATTAATGTGTTGCTCATAACCGGCGCATCAGCCGCTGGATTTGTAACCCATTTAGAATAATTTTTCGAAATAAATTTGAAGAACTCTGTATTGGCTTCCTGTTTTTGTGATTGAAAAATTTCCTGCATTTCCGGACTGTCGCTTTTTTTCATTTCAAGTTCCCAATACACGAGTTTTTTATATATCTCCATCCATTCATTGTAATCGGGATTATTACTTAATGCCATAAACAATTCCCTGAATTGCTGCTGATAAGATGACGTTGTTTTTTCCGCAACAAGCCTGCGGTTATCAATTATCTTTTTTAATGAAAGCCAAACCTGGTTAGGGTTAACAGGCTTAATTAAATAATCTGATATCTGCGATCCAATGGCTTCATCCATTAAATTCTCAGTCTCATTTTTTGTTATTAGAACAATCGGCGTTTGCGATTTTAATTCTTTAATTTTTTGAAGCGTTTCCAAACCGGAAATGCCTGGCATACTTTCATCCAGCAATACAACATCTACTTCATTATCCTTTACATAATCAACCGCATCAAAACCATTGCTCAACGATTTTACTTCGTATCCTTTATTTTCTAAAAACATGATCTGCGATTTCAAACTCTCCATCTCATCATCAACCCATAAAATTTTTGCTAAGCTCATTTGTAGTATGGTTTATCCGTTTAAATGTTTATCCGTTTAATCCGTTTATGCGGGAGTAGTTACAAATGTAATTTTATTCCCATTCCAAAAATTTACCTTTGCAACCGCCAGATGTATTTTAACAATTAGTATTTACAGTTTATCCATTAAAAGATTTAAAGGGATAAACTAATAAACGGATAAACCAATAAACTAATAAACAAAGATGTCGTATCGCAAAATAATCAACGATCCCGTTTATGGTTTTATCACGATAGATGATCCGTTGATTTTTACCATAATCTCTCATCCTTACTACCAGCGGTTAAGGCGCATTCACCAAATGGCAATGGCAGCGATGGTTTATCCGGGAGCGGTTCATACAAGGTTACATCATTCACTGGGGGCATACCATTTAATGTGTAATGCAATTAGTGAATTAAAAAGTAAAGGTTTTGAAATAACCAAAGAAGAAGAACAGGGTGCCAAGGGCGCCATCCTGTTACACGATATTGGCCACGGGCCATACTCTCATGCGTTGGAAGATACATTGATAGAAGGCGTAACACACGAAGAAATTTCGTTGCTGTTGATGAAAAAGATGAATGAAGACCTGAGTGGCCAACTGCAAACAGCAATTGACATTTTTACTGATAAGCATCCAAAAAAATTTCTGCATCAATTAGTGAGCGGGCAACTTGATGTAGACCGTATGGATTACCTGATGAGAGATAGTTTTTTTACCGGTGTTACTGAAGGGGTGATAGCATACGACCGCATTATAAAAATGCTAACTATACATAACGGCGAATTAATGATTGAAGAGAAAGGCGTTTATTCAATAGAAAAATTTTTAGTGAGCCGGCGGTTAATGTACTGGCAGGTTTACCTGCACAAAACCGTTTTATGTTCTGAAAAAATGATGGTCAACATTATCAAACGTGCAAAATCAATAAAGGCTCAATCTCCTTCCGCAACGCTAAATATTTTTCTAAGCGATGATTATAAGCAACATGGTATAGAAAAATTTCTTACTGAATTTTGCGATCTGGATGATTATGATTTTTTAAATGCGATAAAGTATTGGACCTCTCACCCTGATAAGATCTTATCTTTTTTATGCACAGGAATAATTAACAGGAACCTTTTAAAAGTAAAATATTTTACACGGAGCATACCTGCTGAATTATTGGAGAAAAAAAAAGCTGAAGCAATGCAAAAGTTAAATATCACAGGCGAAGAAGCAACTTATCTTACATTTACAGGTCAAACTGAAAATAAAACATACAATACTTTGGACGAACACATTAATATTTTATTTAAAGATGGCTCAGTAAAAGATATTTCTAAAGTTGATAACGCACTAATTAATCAATCATTATTTGGCACTGTAAAAAAATTTTACATTTGCTATCTAAAATAGCTGCACGCTAAAAGCAATACGCCACAAGAAGAACTTAAATAACTTGTTGCCTGAAACTTGTAGCTTGCATCCGCAGTACTTTAAATCATGCATTTTAACGCAGCCCAAATAGCATCGCTAATAAATGGAAAGATCGAAGGCGATGACTCCGTATCAGTTTCATCTTTCGGTAAAATTGAAACTGCAACAAACGACCAATTAGCATTTTTAGCCAATCCAAAATACGAAGAGCATCTTTATACAACAGGTGCCTCTATCATCATAATTAATGATTCTCAAGAGATCAAACAATCTCATGGCGCTACTTTTATTCGTGTGCCGGATGCTTACTCAGCCTTTGCTACAATTTTGGCTACTTACAAAAAAATGATCACGGAACAATTACACGGCATTCAACAGCCGGTACATATTTCTGATTCAGCTAAAATTGGGGAAAATGTTTTTATTGGTGCGTTTAGTTACATAGGAGATAATGTTGTTATCGCAAATAATGTAAAAATATATGCACAGGTGTTTGTTGGTGACAATAGTGTGATTGATGAAGATTCTATTTTATACCCGGGGGTAAAAATTTATCATCAATGTGTTGTTGGTAAACGTGTCACCATTCATGCCAATACAACTATAGGCAGTGATGGTTTTGGTTTTGCCCCACAAACGGATGGCACTTTTAAAAAGGTTCCCCAAATTGGAAATGTGGTTATAGAAGATGATGTGGAAATTGGTGCCAATGCTACAATAGACAGGGCAACAATTGGTTCTACACTGATAAAGAGTGGAGCAAAATTAGACAACCTTATACAAATTGCCCACAATGTTGAGATTGGAAATAATACTGTTATTGCTGCGCAGGCTGGTGTAAGTGGAAGTACAAAAATTGGCAGCAATGTAATGATAGGCGGACAAGCCGGTATCGTGGGACATATCCAGATTGCAGACGGTGTAAAAATTGGGGCACAGAGCGGTGTTTCAAAATCCATAAAAGTTCCTGACAGTATTGTTGTGGGTTCGCCAGCCATCGAATATATAAGTGCTTTACGTGGGCTTGCTATCATTCCTAACCTTCCTGATCTTAAAAAAAGAATCATGGAACTGGAGCAACTCGTTCAGCAATTAACGGCTGAAAAAATAACACCTAATCAATTTTAAACGCTTCTTTTATTTCAATACTTATCACCCTCAATCAAAATCCGATTCTTTTCATACTTTCGTGCATATGGAGCAAATGACCTCTAAGGAAGAATATTTTCAACACACTATTAAAAATGAATTAGCCATTTCCGGCGCGGGCATCCATACAGGTCAGTCAGTAACCATCCGGCTTAAGCCTGCAGAACCCAATACAGGCATAATGTTTCAAAGAGTTGATCTGCCCGGCAAGCCAACTGTAAAAGCAGATGTTGATAATGTAATTGAAACCAATCGTAGCACAACCATCGAACAAAATGGCGCAAGAATATCTACCATAGAACATATTATGGCAGCTCTCGTGGGTATGCAGGTAGATAATGTGTTGATAGAAATTGATGGTGAAGAAGTTCCCATACTGGATGGAAGTGCCGAGCCCTTTATTGAAGCATTTGAAAAGATCGGCGCTGCAAAACAGAATGCAAAAAAAATATATTACTCAATAGATAACAACATTACGTTTACAGATGAAGAGAAGAAAGTTGAAATGGTTGCGCTTCCTTATCATAAATATCGTATCAATACATTAATAGATTTTAATTCTCCGGTGTTGGGTACGCAGCATGCCTCTCTAAAAAATATCGCTGATTTTAATAAAGAGATTGCCCCCAGCAGAACATTTTGTTTCTTTCATGAGTTGGAGGTGTTGCTGGCAAATAATCTTATTAAAGGGGGGGATATCAATAATGCAATAGTTGTTGTTGACAAGCCGGTGACTAAAGAACAAATAATGCGCCTGTCGAAAGTGTTCAATAAAAAAGATGTAAAGATCACTGAGTCGGGCATACTTAATAATCTTGAATTACGATTTCCTAATGAGCCTGCACGTCATAAATTGCTGGATGTAGTAGGCGACCTTGCGCTGGTTGGATATCCATTTAAGGCACACATTATTGCCAACAGGCCGGGGCATTCATCCAATATAAAGTTTGCAAAAAAAATAAAGGAGCATATTAAAAAAAATAAGAACAGGCAGGATATTCCAAAGTATGATCCCAATCAAACTCCGCTTTATGATATCCAGGAGATTGAAAAAATATTACCTCACCGGTACCCATTTTTATTGGTTGATAAAGTGATGGAACTATCGGATACGCATGTTATCGCTATAAAAAATGTAACGTATAATGAACCTTTTTTCCAGGGGCATTTTCCCGGAAACTCTGTAATGCCGGGGGTTTTACTGGCAGAGGCTTTGGCACAGACAGGTGGCTTTATCGCCATCCCCAGAAATTCACCGGATAAATATGATACCTATTTCTTAAAGATTGAGAGTTGCAAATTCAAACAAAAAGTTGTGCCAGGCGATACACTTATTTTAAAAATGGAATTACTTCATCCGATACGCAGGGGCATTTGTGAAATGAGAGGAACCATTTATGTTGGAGATAAATTAGTAACAGAAGCCATCCTTGTTGCACAAATAGTAAAACGCCCTAAACCATAACTATGATCAGCCCTCTTGCACATATTAACCCTTCGGCGCATATAGGAAATAATGTAAGAATAGATCCGTTTGCTGTTATAGAAGCAGATGTATCAATAGGAGATGATACGCACATAATGTCGCACGCTGTTATTATGCAAGGCAGCAGAATTGGTAACGGATGCAGGGTTTTTCCGGGGGCAATCATAGGCGCAATACCACAGGATCTTAAATTTGAAGGAGAAAAAACTACTGTAGAAATTGGCAACAACACAACCATTCGCGAATGTGTTACCATCAACCGTGGTACCAAAGACAAAAACAAAACTGTTGTTGGCAATAATTGTTTACTAATGGCCTATTCGCATCTCGCACACGATTGTATCGTGGGCAACAATGTAATATTAGCAAACTCTGTTCAACTTGCAGGGCATGTTACAGTAGGCGATCATGCAATAATAGGTGGTATGGCAGCAGCCATACAGTTTGCTACAATTGGTGCCCACACTTACATTGCGGGCAATAGTGAAATAAGAAAAGACGTTCCTCCGTATATAAAAGCTGGCCGTTCACCATTAAGTTATGTAGGAATAAATTCAGTGGGATTGCAACGCAGGGGCTTTACCTTGGAAAAAATAAATGAGATATTAGAGATATACAGAAACATTTATTTACGCCGCCTCAACACTTCACAGGCGCTGGAAATTATTAGTACCGAATTGCCGGCAAGTGCAGAAAAAGATGAAATTGTAAATTTCATAAACGCCAGCAAACGGGGTATTATTAAAAATTCTGCTAAAGGCAATACTGATGAGGATTAAGCTTACAAATGTTGGTAAGCGCTTTAACAGGGAATGGATATTCCGCCATCTTAATTTTACATTTCAATCTGCAATACCGTATGTAATAACAGGCCCTAATGGTTCCGGAAAATCAACTCTCTTACAAATAATAGCCGGGGCAACTACTTTTAATGAAGGAGACATTGAATATTTTGCAGACGACAAAAAAATACTACCAGAAGATGTGTATGCAAATATTTCCATAGCCGCACCCTATCTGGAACTGGTGGAAGAAATGACATTGACAGAATTCCTGCAATTTCATTCAACATTAAAAAAATGGCTGCCAGGGTTTGATACACAAAAAATAATTTCCGCAATTAATTTAGAGGATGCAGCAAAAAAACAGATCCGCTATTTCAGCAGTGGTATGAAGCAAAGGGTAAAATTAGTACAGGCAATATTTAGTGATGTTCCGATGGTTCTTCTTGATGAACCTTGCACCAATTTAGACGAAAAAGGAATTAAGTTGTACAAAAAACTGGTGAATAACTATTGTAAAAACCGCCTGCTGATAGTAAGCAGCAATGATATGGAGGAGTATGATTTTTGTAAAGAAATACTTGAAATATCTAACTATAAAACCGGTGTTTCTTTTAGCACCACATAATTAAGCTACTTCACGCCTGATAAATCTCTGCCTTGCATAGTATTGGGTGGGAATCCGAAGTTTCGGGAGCCTGAACCCTATTGTTTAATTGCATATTTTTATGTGGAGGGCAGTTTAACTTTTAGTGAAAAAATAATATAGAAAGAGTAGACTTTTATAATTTCATAGTTATAAAAATGTTGCTCCTTTGCCTAAATTTACAGTTCAAATTTTTATGATGCAAGATGAAATTTTTAATAAAGTAGTAGAATTTATCGCAACCAATAATCACATCTCTCCTGAGACCATTACCATAGATTCTTCGTTTGAAGATCTGTCAATGGATTCTCTTGATGGATTAACTCTCATCAACGATCTTGAAAACGAATACAACATCACCTTACCCAACGAAGAAGCTGTAAAAATAAAAACAGTACGCCAGGCAGTGGATAGTCTTAATAAATTCATTTCAGAAAAATAATGCAAAACAAAAGAGTGGTTGTAACCGGCATGGGCAGCATATCTGCGCTGGGAAAAACAGTTGCTGAAACATGGCAAAATGTTGTTGATTGCAAAAGTGGTATCGCTCCTATCACCATTACTGATATGAGCCATATCCGTTTTAAAAACGGCGGAGAAGTAAAAGATTACAATGCACAAAATTATTTTACAGAAAAAGAAATTGACCTTATAGACAGGTTTGCACAATTTGGGGTAATAGCCGCCAGGGAAGCCATACAGCACTCCCGCATTAAATTTACAGAACAATTACAGGACAGGACTTGCGTGATCATGGGCACAAGCATTGGAGGACAGCAAACTACAGAAGATGCTTTTTATTCTCTTTTTAAAGAAGGAAAGAACAGGGTGAACCTGTTTTCCATTCCACGGATAATGCCCAATGCTGCAGCAAGCCATATCACCATGCAATTTGGAATAACTGGTTTTGCCTATACAATTTCAACCGCATGTGCTTCATCAAATCATGCTATAGGAAATGCATTCTGGATGGTAAGAAGCGGCATCTCAGATATGGCTGTTACCGGCGGAAGTGAGACTCCCCTTAATTTTGGTTTTCTAAAATCGTGGGAAGCATTAAGAGTTGTTGCTGATGTTTGTCGCCCGTTTTCAAAAGACAGACAAGGAATGATACTGGGAGAAGGCGGCGCTGTTTTAGTGCTGGAAACATTAGATGCTGCCCTTGCAAGAGGCGCAGAAATTTTTGCCGAAATAGTTGGCTTCGGCATGTCTTCCGACGCAACTCATATAACAAAGCCCGATCAAAAAGGGCCTGAAAAAGCAATGCGTATGGCATTGAATGATGCAGGCATAACACCCGATAAAATAGATTATATAAATGCGCACGGTACCGGAACATCTGTTAACGATGCATTGGAAACCGCAGCCATAAAAGCTGTGTTTGGTGATCATGCAAAAAAGCTGGCAGTAAGTTCTACCAAATCTTTACATGGCCATGTGCTCGGTGGTACCAGCGCCATTGAAGCCGTGATAACTGCATCAGCATTGCAACACCAGGTTTACCCGCCTACAGCGAATTACACAGTTCCCGATCCTGATTGCGACCTTGATGTTGTACCCAACCAAAGCCGCAAAGGTGAGATGAATTATGCCATGAGCAATTCATTTGCCTTTGGCGGATTAAATGCTGTTTTGGTTTTTAAGAAATGGGATGGAGAATAATAAACAACTTTTCTTTATAAATTGAGCATAGTTGTATTACCCCTTTCAGTATATCATAAACATATTTCTATGCTGAAATTAATTAGAACAGATTCTGATAATAATAATTTTAAAGCATTGGTAAAATTATTAGATGCAGATCTTGCAATTCGCGATGGAGCAGATCATGCATTTTATGCGCAGTATAATCATATTGACAAGATCAGGAATGCTGTTATTGCATTCATCGATGATAAAGTTGTAGCCTGCGGAGCATTCAAAAAATATTCAGATTCAAAAGTGGAAATTAAAAGAATGTATGTTGTAGAAAATTTAAGAGGACAAGGCATTGCTCAAAAAGTTTTAGCAGAACTCGAAAAGTGGGCAGCAGAATTCAATTTTTCCGAATGCATTTTGGAGACCGGCAAAAAACAACCGGAAGCGATCAACTTGTATCAAAAAGCAGGCTATACGATCATTAAAAATTACGGACAATATGAGAACATTCAAAATAGCGTTTGCATGACAAAAAAAATTTAAGAGAAAAATTCGGAGCTATCTCCTGCTTGCTATCAGCAAATTCAGATCAGTATATTTAAGATCGAAGCGCTGGCTTAAATGAAAATTAGTGAGTGAACCTTTAAACAAATAAATTCCACTGCGGATATTTATTTTATGCCATACCATATGCTCAAAGCCGCCATCATCAGCCATTTCAAGCATAAGCGGCATTAATACATTGCTGATAGATTGTGATGCTGTACGTGCAAAACCACTCGGAATATTGGGCACACAATAATGTATCACATCATATTTTCTAAAAACAGGTTTTTCATGTGTAGTGGTTTCGGAAGTTTCAAAACAACCCCCATGGTCAATGCTTACATCAACAATCACAGTACCCGGACGCATCCTGCTCACCATATGTTCTGTAACCACTACCGGCGTTCTTCCGCCTGATGAAGACAGCGCACCAACAGCAACATCACATGTTTTTAATTGTTTAGCTAAAATGGTTGGTTCAATAACTGATGTGTACAAACGGACACCGATATTGTTCTGCAATCTTTTTAAACGATAGATGCTATTGTCAAAAATTTTTACGCTGGCACCCATTGCCAGAGCCGTTCTAGCTGCATACTCTCCAACAATTCCTGCACCGATGATAATTACTTTCGTTGGTGGAATACCAGAGATGCCTCCTACCAAAACACCTTTACCATTATTTGCATTGCTTAAATATTGCCCGGCAATAAGCATTACGGCGCTACCTGCAATTTCGCTCATGCTGCGTACAATCGGGTTATGCCCGCTATCGTCTTTTAAATTTTCAAAACTTAATGCAGTAATTTTTTTTTCCATCATCTTCTCCAAAATTTCCTGCTTCATCACTGCAAGGTGAATGGGAGAAATAATAAATTGATTTGGCTTTAATAACTCAACTTCCTGTTCACTTACAGGTGCGCTCTTTACCAGGATATCACATTCAAAGACTTCTTTTTTAGCGTGAACGATCTTAGCTCCTGCTTCGCTGTAATCATGATCAGAATAGCTGGCGCCTTCGCCTGCCTTACTTTCCATAATTACACGATGCCCGTTGTTGGTTAACACCGATACAGCATCAGGAGAAAGCGCAACACGGTTCTCCTGAAAAGAAGTTTCTTTGGGAATGCCAATGTATAATTCAACGCCTTTGGGTTTTATATCCAGCGTTTCTTCCATTGTTTCATAAGTAAAAGATGGAGATACAAAAGGTTTAGATACTGCCATAGTAAATGATTACTATTGAAATTAAGAATTATAAATGAATTGCTATGATGGAAGTTTGCAGATGAGTCTTCTTTTGGTTTCGCTGATGGGTTCAATAAATACATTTACTGTATCATAGGGTAAAATTGATACCCGTTCGGGCCATTCAATAAAACAAGTGTCACCACTGTAAATACATTCTTCCACGCCTGCATTAACAGCTTCTTCATTATCTTTTACACGGTAAAGATCAATGTGAAAAACTCTTTTATAATTTACAGCGGTGTATTGATTGATGATAGAGAAAGTTGGGCTTGAAACATTTTCCTCAACACCAAGTTGTTTACACACCGCCTTGATAAAAGTGGTTTTACCTGCACCAAGGTTTCCATCAAAAGCAACTACATTTTTATCTTTTAAAAGATCAATAAACTTCTTTGCTGCAATTTCAATTTTCTCTAAACTAATAATTAAGTCCATGTTGCAAAGATAAATTTCGGCTATGTTAATCTTGCGGTTAATTC
>JBKJSX010000028.1:0-11500 GCA_046594375.1 Chitinophagaceae bacterium | reverse complement strand
ACGACAGGTTATTTTTCTTGACAATCATGATATGTCAAGATTTTTTTCTGTAGTAAATGAAGATGTAACAAAATACAAATCTTCACTAACATGGCTGCTTACGGCAAGAGGCATTCCTCAAATTTACTATGGTGATGAACTTGCCACAACAGGAACTACAAACCCTAATGATGGCTATGTTCGCCTTGATTTTCCCGGCGGATTTCCGGACGATAAAATAAATAAATTTTCAATTGAAGGAAGAACACCGAAGGATGACAGCATTTATCTACACATTGCCAAGCTGGCTAATTATAGAAAATCCTCAAGCGCATTAACTACAGGAAAGTTTATGCAGTATGTTCCGGATGATGGCCTGTATGTATACTTCAGGTATAATGATAAACAAACGGTAATGGTTGTTATGAATACGGCTAAGAAAGAAAAAAAAATAAATCCTGAAAAATTTAGTGAGAGAACAGGCGGTTTTACAAAAATGAAAAATATTTTTACAGGAACTCTCACACCACTCAAAGAATTTTCGATGGATGCAAAAGAAAGCGGAGTGTACGAATTGGTAAAATAGATTATTACTCCATTGCAATTGGATACATAAAAGTCTTTTTAAAAAAAAGCTATAACATCTTATTGGTCGCGTATTTTTTAAAATTTTTAATTTCGGAACGATCGGAGTTTGACTGTAAAATAAACACTCAGAAAGAAAAAGACTTTTTCATTTATTGTAATGTTGCAAATATTGTGTTTAACTTACACAATAAATAATTCCTCAGGTTTCAAAACAACTTTATCAATGCCGTTGTCCAAATTAAACCAAAGTAAAAATATTAAAACATTAGAGGCTATCCGTTCGGAAGTAGAGAACATTAATCACCTGGCCCTTTCTGTTGATTGTGTAATTTTTGGCTTTGATGAAAATAAACTCAAGGTTTTATTAATGCGGTCTGATCTTAAAAAATATCAAAGCAAATGGTCATTACTGGGAGACCTGGTTAAACCCCAGGAAGACCTTGATGCAGCAGCCTACAGAATTTTAAAACAGCGCACGGGATTAGATGATGTTTATCTTGAGCAGGTTCATACATTCGGGAAAACCAACAGGCATCCGGGCGGCAGGGTGGTTACTGTGGCATTTTGCTCTTTAATTAATATACAACATCACAAAATAAAAATACTTGATAATGAATTGCACTGGCATGATGTAGCTAGTGTGAATGATCTTGCATTTGATCATAAGAGAATTTTTGATCTTTCTCTCCAACGTTTACAAAAACGTGTTCAGGAGCATCCACTTGGATTCAGCCTTTTACCAAATAAATTTTCGCTGCGTGAATTGCAAAATTTATATGAAGCGATTTTAAGTATTAAACTGGACAGAAGAAATTTCCGTAAAAAATTCTTTGCCATGGAAATTTTAACTGACATGGATGAAATAGAGAAAAACGTTCCCCATCGCCCAGGCAAACTTTACAAATTTGATTACCATAAATATGAAATGAAGAAAAAGAAATGGTTGGGTATTGATTTTTAAAATAATTTTCCGTCTCAATCCAAAATTAGAATTCACCTTTAGAAATATTTTTTTGTGATTTGTAACTCACTTCTCATGGAAAACCTTGCAATATTTAATTATTATTACTACTACAATTTTCCAATGAGAAATACAAAATCAAATTTCTTTTTAAAAATTGTTTTTGCATTTTATTCCTGTGTATTTTGTTTTAACTAATAATAAGTTGTGTAAAACTTACACAACTTTTTTTTTCTGTATTATTAAAAAAGATTAATTTAACGGTTCATTTAACAAAAATTACGACTATGCTAATGAAACTAATGTGCAAAGTAGCTATGCTGCTGCTTATTTCTTTTTCTTTTTTGCAAATAACTTTTGCCCAACAAAAAGTTATTACCGGTACAGTTACTGAAAGAACCGGAGCTGCGCTTCCGGGAGTATCTGTACAGGCTAAAGGCGCAAAATCCGGAACGCAAACATCTTCTGACGGAACTTATAGTCTATCAGTAAATGCCAATGCCAAAACGATTGTATTTACATCTGTGGGATTTGTTCTGCAGGAAGTTGCAATTGGTGACAGATCAACTCTGGATGTGATATTAGAATCAAGCGCCCAGGATCTTAATGCTGTTGTTGTAGTTGGTTATGGTACTGCCAGAAAGAGAGATCTTACAGGCGCTGTGACATCTATTAAAGCAAAAGATTTTAACCAGGGTGTTATTGCTGCCCCTGAACAATTGCTTCAAAGTAAAGTTGCCGGCTTGGAGATTACAAATAATACAGGTGCACCAGGTGGTGCAACAACCGTAAAAATAAGAGGTAATTCTTCTATTCGTGCAAGCAACAATCCACTTTATGTTATTGATGGGGTTCCTTTGGATGGCGGAACTGCAATGCCGAATTTTAGCGGCGCATTTGGTGCAACTGCAGGTTCTAACCCGCTTTTATTTATTGATCCAAATAATATTGCACAGATCGATGTATTAAAAGATGCTTCCTCTTCAGCTATATATGGTTCAAGAGGTGCTAATGGAGTTATAGTAATAACAACAAAAAAAGCTACTGCAGGTGCTATGAAAGTTGAAGCAGGAGTTAACTATTCTGTTCCTATAAGTTTTATGAAAAAATTTAAGGTGCTGGATGCAGGGATGTTCAGAAGCGCTTTAACTAAATATGGCCTTCCATCAACATTAGATGGCGGCTCTTCAGTTGACGCCCTTAAAGAAATTACACAGCATAGATTAAGTCAAAACTATAGTTTGGCATTTAGCGGTGGTAACGATCTTGGAAAATTTCGTGCTTCATTATTATCTTCCACTAACCAGGGATTTCTTAAAAAATCATCTCTTGATAAATACATCGGTACATTTGGAGGCCAATATAAATTTCTTGATCAACGGTTAACATTGGATTTTAATTTGATAGCCGCCAATTATACTGAAACTTTTACCAGTGTTTCAAATCAGGTAGGCTCTACCGGTAACCTTTTAACTGCTGCTCTAAGCTGGAACCCAACCGTACCATTTAGGGATAAAAACGGTCTGTACATTTTAAACAGCAACGGAACAATAAATCCACTTGCTACAAGTGATGCTTATTCTGATATTGGAAATGTAAGTGAATACCTCGGTAATGTTTCTGCAGCATATAAAATACTTGGTAACCTTGAATACAAATTTTTATATGGCGTTAATCGTGGAACCGGTGACAGAAAAGTGAATATTGAAGGATTTTTAGTTGGAATTCCTAATCTTTCCGGGCAGGGAAATGCAGCTATTTTACATCAGGAACTAACTTCTCAAACATTTACGCATACCTTGAATTATACTACAAACTTAACTACCAATTTAAGGCTTGAAGCTTTAGCAGGGTATGAATACTTTAAATCTAAAACCTCAGGCGGCGGAATTACCGCAAGCGGTTTTAATACAAATTTAGACCAGGCTAACAGAATTAACTTAAAATATACAGATATATTTCAAAATGCCAAAACGCAACAACCTTATGGTAGTGGAGCCAGCCCGCTTACTGAAATTCAATCTTATTTTGCAAGAGGAACATTTAATTTGTTAGATAAATATTTGCTTACCGCAACAATAAGAGCTGATGGTTCCAGCAAGTTCGGAACAAATAAAAAGTATGGTTATTTCCCTTCAGTGGGTGCAAAGTGGGTTATTAATAAAGAAAACTTTATGGCTAACAGTACTTTGTTTTCCAGCTTAGCTTTACGGGCATCTTACGGTATCACAGGTAACCAGGAATTCCCTTCAGGCGCTTCCCAGGAACAGTTCAACCTAAACTCTTATAACAGCGCTTCCCAATCTATCGTTGCCAATCCAAATTTGAAATGGGAAGAAACACGTGCCTATAATGCGGGACTTGATTTTTCTTTTTTGAAAGGGAAAATTTATGCCGCAGTTGATTATTATAATAAGAGTACCAGGGATATTTTGTTCCAAACCAATTCAATTCAGCCGGCTCCTAATTCTATATATTTCATCAACCTGCCTGCTGCTTTAGTTAATAGAGGATTTGAATTTGCTATAGGAGCAACAATTATTGATAAGACAAAGCTTGGTTGGGATGTTAATTTCAACATAGCAAAGAATACAAATTTAATTAAGAACTTTAATGATATTAATACCGGGTTACCCCTTAAGATAATTACAGGTACTATTGATGGTCAGGGAGTATCTGGAACATTATCTCAGATCATTACTAATGGTCAACCGGTAAATGAATATTTTCTTAAGCCCTTTAACGGTTTTGATGCAACAGGTAATCAAAAAATTGGTGACGATCCTGCATTTGCAGGAGATCCCAATCCGCATGTTATTTCAGGATTCAGCACTTCATTACGATACGATAAATTAACCTTAAGTCTTAATGCAGGAGGTGCTTTCGGATTTTTGATTTATAATAATACAGCTACTTCCGTTACAAATATTAATGGTATTACTTCGGGCAGAAATATTGATCTGGCAACATTTAATTCCTCTGAAGGTAAAAGCAGTGGTGTAGGGGCTTCAACCAGATTTTTGGAAAAAGGCGACTACGTTAAATTAAGAAATGCTACAATAAGATATGGTGTAGGCAATTTAGGAAAATATATAAAAAATCTTAGCGTGTATGTAAGCGGAAGCAATTTGTTTGTTATCACTAAGTTTACAGGATTTGATCCTGAAGTAAATGTTGATAAATCAAATGGTGCATATCCATCAAGATCTATTGAATATGTCCCTTATCCAACACCAAGATCAATTTCATTCGGACTTAATCTTTCTTTATAATAACTATTTAAAAAAAAAGTATGATACCCAATAAAAAAATAATACTGTTCATGATTCCGCTTTATTTAATTATGGCGGGATGTACAAAACTCAAAGAAGATTTAGGCAGCAGTCTCAGAGCCGACCAGGCTGCCTCTGCGCTGGGAGCTTCAGGTACTGACCTTTTATTACAAGCAGCCTATGGTGATCTGAGGGGCGGATTTTTTTATCAGGATGGCGTTTTCTCTTTAGAAGAAAATACCTCTGACGAATCTTTAGTTCCTACAAGGGGAGGTGACTGGGATGATAATGGGGTTTGGAGAGTATTGCATGCTCACACATGGAATGCTAACCATGGTCAATTATTAAATGTATACAATGACCTCAATAAATTAAATTTCGATGCTACCAATGTTTTAGCCTTTGGCCCTACATTGAGTCAGGCTGCAGAGGCAAGATTTTTAAGGGCTTTTGCATTGTACCATTTGTTAAGTTTATATGGTCAGTATCCAATTAGAAATCCAGGTGATAATTTATTAAACCCACCCCAGGTAAAAATTGGAAAGGAAGGTGCTGATTTTATTATTAGTGAGCTAACAACAATTTTACCTAATTTAAAGGCAAGTAATGGAAACACACTTGCTAACCCTGATGCTGCAAAGGTTCTACTGATGAAAACTTATCTAAACAGAGGAGCATTTTCTAATAGGGCAGCTCCAACATTCGATGCTGCAGATATGCAACAGGTAATAACATTGGGAAATTCAATTATTACAGGTGGTAAATACTCTTATTCAACAAAATATTTTGATAATTTTGCTCCTAATAACGGCTCGATATCTAAGGAGGGAATTTTTGCCTACCCCAATCAATCTGGTGTAAGTGTTAATCATGGTGGAATTGAATCACGCTGGAAAATGACATTACATTATAACAACTATACTCCTGAAAATCCCAATGCTGGATGGAACGGATTCTCTACTATTGGTGATTTCTATAGTACATTTAGCCCAACGGGCACCGTTGCGTTTGGACCAAGCGATTCATTATTAGCAGATACCAGAATCGGCCAAAAATATTATCCCGGAACAGAAAAATCAGGAATACGCCCGGGATTTTTAGCTGGTCAGCAATTTAATGAAAATGGTGTTGCAATAAAAGATAGAAAAGGCGCTCCATTGTCATTTGATAAGACGATCGCTGCGAATATGATTGAGACTGGCAGTAATTTGGAAGTAACAGGTATAAGAGTAGTTAAATACGTACCTGACTATGCATCTTTTAGTGGTCCTGCGGGCAACTGGCAAATGTTTTACAGATACCCAGATGTGGTTTTAATGGTGGCTGAAGCCAAATTAAGAACAGGAGATGCAGCGGGCGCTTTGGTATTAGTTAATCAATTGCGTGCAGCAAGAGGTGCAACACCAATGGCTACCTTACCACTTGTAAATACAGCAAATGTTGAAGATCCTAACACTTTACTGGCTGAAAGAGGAAGAGAATTGTATTGGGAAAGCCAAAGAAGAACTGATCTCATTCGTTTTGGGGTATATCTTAAACCATGGCAGTATAAGCCAAGTGACGATCCAAAAAATCTTGTCTTCCCTTTACCTAGTCAGGCACTAGCCGCAAATCCAAATTTGAAACAAAATCCTGGATATTAATAAGTAAACTACATAGCATTTAATAAAGGTCATTAGTTCTAATGACCTTTATTATTTATGCAATATCTATCTTCACTTTAAATATTCTTACCGCTGATATGCGTTTCCATTATTTGATGAAGTTTTTTTTGATAGCACTTTCTTTTTCGTGTAGTAAAAAAAGTGAACCACCACTTTTTCAATTAATGGATAATACAGGCATTAACTTTAAAAATGATGTTATTGATCAAAAATTAGAGAACAGTTTTCTTTTCAGAAATTTTTATAACGGTGGTGGCGTAGCTATTGGAGATATTAATAACGACGGCAAAGCCGATATAATGTTTACCTCCAACATGGGAGAAAATAAATTATATCTGAATAAAGGAAACTGGCAATTTGAAGATATTACTTCAACATCCGGAATGAAACAGGATAGTATGTGGAGCACAGGTGTGGTTTTCGTTGACATTAATAATGATGGCTGGCTTGATATGTATGTTTGTAATTCCGGTCACATGACAAATGGAAACAGAAAAAATAAATTATACATCAATAACCATGATCTGTCATTTACAGAAAGTGCTGCTCAATATGGTTTAGATATTTCTGCTTATACCACACAGGCATCTTTTTTTGATTATGATATGGATGGTGATCTTGATTGTTTTATCATCAATAACAGTCCCATGCCTGTTAATACGCTCAACAATTCTAACAGGCGGGATCTGCCCGATGCACAATGGCCTATTGCCCCTTTTTTAAAAGGTGGCGGTGATCATTTATACAGAAATGATAATGGACATTTTACAGAAGTCACCCAACAAGCAGGCATTCATGGCAGCTTAATTAGTTTTGGTTTAGGTGCTTCGGTGGCTGATGTAAATAATGACGGCTATCCTGATATCTATATTGCTAATGATTCTTACGAAAGAGATTACTTATACATCAATCAAAAAAACGGAACATTCAAAGATCAATGTGAGCAATGCCTGCGGCATACAAGCTTCTCATCAATGGGAGCTGATATTGCGGATATTAATAACGATGGCTATCCTGATATTTTTACTACAGATATGTTACCACAGGATGATTACAGGCTAAAGACACTTGGTGCATTTGATAATGTTGATCTCTTCAAAAGCAAATTAAAATCCGGGTTTTATCATCAGTATATGAAAAACTGTTTGCATTTAAATAATAAAAACGGAACCTATTCGGATATAGGAAATTATAGTGGCGTTTCAGCAACTGATTGGAGTTGGGGTGCCTTATTTTTTGATGCAGATAATGATGGATACAATGATATCTATGTTTGCAATGGAGTAAATCATGATGTAACAAATCTCGATTTCATGGATTTTTTTGCCAATGATGTAATTCAAAAAATGATCCTTACAGGAAAGAAAGAAAGCGTAGATGAAGTGTTGAAAAAAATTCCGATCAAGCCTATGCTAAATAAAGCATTTAAAAATTTAGGTAATTTACAATTTACAGATATTGGAGAATCGTGGGGGTTTACCCAACCATCTTTCTCTAACGGAGCAGCTTATGGCGATCTTGATAATGATGGTGATCTTGACCTGGTGATAAATAATGAAAATGGACCTGCATTTATTTATAAAAATAATTCGCGTGAAATAAATAAAAATAATTTCATTGGAGTTTTTTTAAAGGGTAATTCAAATAATACTTTTGCGATAGGCAGTTCAATAAAAGTTTATGAAGGTGATCAAATTTTTAGCAGGGAAGTAATTCCAAGCCGCGGCTTTCAATCCTCAATGGATTATAAACAAATTATTGGCTTAGGAAAAAGAACTAAAATAGACTCAATGGTTATTACCTGGCCAAATCGCTCACGGTCTGTATTCTATCACCCTCCTATTGATACGGTTTTGGTTTTACAACAGTCAGACAATGCAAAATTTTTTGAGGATACACAATTACATTCTACTTCATCAACGCTTTTACTTACTGTAAAAAGTAATTTCGATAAACACGTTGAGGATGACAATGTTGATTTTTATTATGAAAGAAATATTCCGGAGATGCTTTCACGTGAAGGACCTAAAACAGCAATTGGAGATGTAAATGGAGATGGATTGGAAGATGTATTTATTGGCGGAACACAGGGACATCCGGGTCAAATATATTTGCAAACAACATCAGGTGAATTTATAAAAAAGAAAGAGCCATCAATAGATCAGTTTAATGATTTTGAAGATGAGGCAGTTTTATTTTTTGATGCAGATCATGATGGCGATCTGGATCTTTTTGTTGGACCCGGTGGAAATAATGTTCCTCCCAACAGCCGCCAATTGCAAAACCGGTTATTTAAAAATGATGGCAAAGGAAATTTTACAATAGATGTGGCCGCATTTCCAAATAACAATATGAATATTGGTGTTGCTGTTGCTTACGATTTTAATCACGATGGATATCCTGATCTTTTTGTTGGTGGCAGAAGTGTTCCAAGGGAATATGGTTCATCGCCAGCAAGCTATTTATTTGTAAACGATGGTAATGGACATTTTAAAGACATTGCTGCAACTAAAAACCCTGATATTGCAAACATTGGGATGGTAACAGGAGCCGTCTGGGCTGATGTTACAGGCGATGCTTCTAAGGAACTTATAATTACAGGCGAATGGATGGCGCCTCATATTTATTCTTTTAACGGTGATCATTTTACAGAAGTAAAATCCAATCTTAATAATTTATATGGATGGTGGCAAACAGTTTCTGTTGAAGATGTAAATGGCGATGGAAGGCAGGATATTATTCTTGGAAATATTGGTGAGAATTTTTACCTCCATCCAGATTCAACACATCCTGTAAAATTATGGATCAACGATTTTAATCAAAACGGTTCATTAGATAAAGTGCTGACGTATACAGTTGACGGAAAAGATAAACCGGTTTTTTTAAAAAGAGAAGTTGTTGATCAGTTTCCCGGATTGAAAAAACAAAATTTGAAGCACGGGGATTATGCAACGAAAACAATACAGGAATTGTTTAAAAAAGAATTAATAGAAAATTCGATTGTAAAAAAATTCGATTACAGCAGTTCCATAATTGCTGTTAATAATGGCAAAGGAAATTTCACCATACAAAAGCTACCTGTACAATTGCAACTATCCAGCGTAAATGCCGTATATGTTGGTGACATTAATAATGACAATAAACCAGATATAATATTGGGTGGAAATAATTTTAATTTTCCTCCACAGTTTGGCAGGCTGGATGCCAGTTATGGCGATGTTCTTATCAATAAAGGAAACTTAAAATTTGAATGGATTCCGCCGGGCAGGTCCGGGATAAATCTTCCGGGAGAAATAAGAGATATCAAACAAATAAAGGGCAAAGACAAAATGTATATTCTTATAGTTCAAAACGATATGGTTCCGGTTCTCTATCAAATAAAAAAATAAATCCGTACCCGGAAAGTGCTCTATGTATAATCAATTAAAACGATCAAATATATTTCCTGATTTGCATGTTGTACTAATTGCATTATTATTTTGTTTATCCTGTAACCAAAAATCTTCTCCTGAAAATACTTTGTTTCGCCTGGTGGATAGCAGCGGAATAAATTTTACAAATACAGTTACCGATACTAAGCAGGATAATAGTTTTTTGTATCGTAATTTTTATAATGGCGGCGGAGTAGGCATTGGTGATATAAATAATGATGGCCTGGCAGATGTTGTTTTAACATCCAACCAGGGAGAAAATAAATTGTTTTTAAACAAAGGCAACTGGAAGTTTGATGATATAACTATCGGTTCAGGATTTAAGCAGGACAGTATGTGGAGTACAGGAGTTGTAATGGCCGATGTAAATGGTGATGGATGGCTTGATATTTATGTTTGCAATTCTGGACATATAAATGATGGCAACCGGAAAAATAAGTTGTACATAAACAATCATCTTTCTCCCTCTCCTTCAGGAGAGGGCCGGGGTGAGGTCACCTTCACTGAATCCGCAGCAAACTATGGATTAGATATTTCAGGTTATTGCACGCAAGCATCTTTTTTTGATTATGATATGGATGGTGATCTTGATTGTATAATTATTAACAACAGCCCTATTCCTTTTGGCTCTATCAATTATGCAAATATGAGGGACGTTGATATTTCAAAATGGCATGTAAGCGATAATTTAAAAGCCGGTGGCAATCATTTATACAGAAATGATAATGGTCATTTTATCGAGGTTACCAAACAAGCCGGGCTGCACACAGGTTTGCTGAGTTTTGGTTTGGGAGTTTCTGTAGGTGATATTAATGGCGATGGATATCCTGATATTTATGTAGGCAACGACTTTGTTGAAAAAGATTATTTATATATCAATCAAAAGAACGGAACATTTAAAGATGAATTAGAAACCTGCGTACAGCAAACAAGTATGTCATCAATGAGCAGCGACCTTGCAGATATTAATAATGATGGTTACCCTGAGATACTTACAACGGATATGATTCCCGATGATGACCACAGGTTAAAGACAACCGGCACGTTTGATAATTTCGAATTATACAACACCAAACAAAAAGCAGGACTTTATCACCAGTTTGTAAAAAATTGTTTTCAATTAAATAATAAAAACGGCACTTTTTCAGATGTAAGTAATTATTGTGGCATTGCTGCTACCGACTGGAGTTGGGGCGCTTTACTGTTTGATGCTGATAATGATGGACTCAACGATATTTTTATTTGCAATGGTATAAATAAAGATTTAGGAGACCTGGATTTTTTAGACTTTTTTTACAATGATGTTTACAAAAAAATGCAGGAGACCGGGAAGAAAGAAGAAATGGATGAAGTTCTGAAACACCTTCCTGTTAACCCTTTGCCAAACAGGGTATTTCAAAATCATGGCAATTTACAATTCACTGATGTTGGAAATTCCTGGGGATTTTCAAAGCCTTCATTCTCCAACAGTATTGCGTACGGCGATCTTGATAACGATGGGGATCTTGATGTGATAATCAATAATGAAAATCAGCCTGCATTTATTTATCGCAATTATTCACGGGAACAAAATAAAAATAATTTTATCGGTGTGATGTTAAAGGG
>JBKJSX010000209.1:0-17637 GCA_046594375.1 Chitinophagaceae bacterium | reverse complement strand
TAAAATCGATAAAATTATTTCAGAGATATCTTCAATTTTATCAGAAAGAAAAATTTCTTTTACTTCTTTCTCACAATCATGGCCTGAAGAAATAAACACATACAAAGAAGTATGGCTAATCGGTGGCGATGGCACAATAAATTATCTTTTAAACTTTTATAAAAACATTGAGATACCAATCGTGATCTTTAAGGGAGGTACAGGAAATGATTTTGCCACAAGGCTCTATGGTAAGATTAATATTAAAGATCAGATTAACAAAACTCTGGAAGCCACACCCAGATATGTTGATGCTGCAGATTGCAACGGAAGAAAATTTATTAATGGAGTTGGACTTGGATTTGACGGAGAAGTGTTACAATCAATGAAAGAAATTCGCTTGCTAGGTGGGCATCTTGGCTATTTGTGGATAGTGATAAAAAAAATATTTTCTTTTAAAGAAGGATTTTATCAAATTCAATATGATGGAAATTGTATTTCTCAAAATTTTTTACTGCTGATGATCACTAACTCCACAACAACCGGTGGCGGATTTATAGTTTCACCGGAAGCTAAAATTGATGATGAAAAACTAAATATGATCTTATGTAAGCCATTATCCATTTTAAAAAGACTAAAAAATCTTCCTGTAATTGAAAAAGGAAAACATTTAGATAAGGATTTTATTCTTCATAGTAAGATAAGCGAAATAAAAATTATTTGTGAAAAAGAGACGCTTGCTCAAATTGATGGAGAATTGATCAGCGCAGAAATATTTAATATAAAAGTTCTTCCTAAGTATTATTTGTTTAAATATTAATGCCATTTCAATCATGAAAGGTGACAGGTCAAAACTTGAAAAGTGAATCTCACTTTTCAAGTCTCAGGATTCATAGATTTTTAATTATTTCATCTGCAAACTCGCTAGTCTTTAAAAGTGTTGCATCTTTCATCAGGTTATAAAAATCAATTGTTACTTTTTTACTTCGGATAGTTTTTCCAACCGAATTGGTAATTAAGTCAGCAGCATCCCGCCAACCCATGTATTCCAGCATCATCACACCACTAAATATTACTGACGACGGGTTCATTGTATTGGTATTCGCAAACCTTGGAGCAGTGCCATGTGTAGCTTCAAACACTGCATGGCCTGTTACGTAATTTATGTTTGCTCCAGGCGCTATTCCAATGCCACCTACCTGTGCAGCTAAAGCATCACTTATGTAATCTCCATTTAAATTTAGTGTTGCTATCACAGAATAATTTTGTGGTGCCAGCAATGCCTGTTGTAAAAAATTATCAGCTATCGCATCTTTAATAATTACTTTGCCTCCAACAGAACTTATCCGCATTTCTTCATTGGCAACTGCTTCACCACTTTCTTTCTTTGTTGCTTCCCATTGATTCCAGGTATAAACGTCTCCGGCAAATTCACGCTCTGCCAATTCATATCCCCAATTTTTAAATGCCCCTTCAGTAAATTTCATGATGTTTCCTTTGTGCACAATTGTTACCGATGGCAATTTGTTTGTAATTCCAAATTCTATTGCAGATCGTATCAATCTTTCCGAACCTTGTTTGCTTACCGGTTTAATTCCGAAAGAAGTTGTTTCGGGGAAGCGAATATTTTTTACATTCAATTCATTTTGTAAAAAGTCTAACAATTTTTTTGCTTCCGGCGTTCCGGTCATGTATTCAATGCCTGCATAAATATCTTCCGTGTTTTCTCTGAAAATTACCATATTCACTTTCTCAGGTTGCCACATAGGAGAGGGAACTCCTTCAAAATATTTTACAGGGCGAAGACAAACATACAAATCCAACTCCTGCCGTAAAGCAACGTTCAGACTGCGTATGCCGCCGCCAACAGGTGTTGTTAACGGGCCTTTTATTGATAACAAATATTTTTTAAAAGCATCCATAGTTGCAACCGGCATCCATTCACCGGTTTGGTTAAATGCTTTTTCACCTGCTAATACTTCCATCCATTCTATCTTCTTTTTTGCTGCATAAGCTTTCTCAATCGCAGCATCAAAAACTCTCACACTTGCTTTCCAAATATCCGGACCAATTCCATCACCTTCAATAAAAGGTATCGTGGGATTATCAGGTACAACTAATTTTCCATCTGCTCCCATTGAAATTTTTTCTGCCATTAAAGAAGGTTTATTGTTGATTAATTTAGGGTTTAGAAGTTTACTGGTTTAATACTACTTTTTCTTATTCCTTATTTCTCATTCCTTATTTCTAAAGAACAATTCAACCAGCCTCCATCAATATTAATTCCATCATATTTTTTGTAAAAATTTATCGCAGTTTCATTCCAATCCAACACCTGCCAAACCAATCCATTAAATTTTTTTTCTTTGCATTCTTCAATCAAAGTGTCGAATAATAACTTACCAATTCCTTTGCCACGCATTTCTTCATTTACCAAAAAATCTTCCAAATACATTCGTTGCCCTTTCCATGTTGAATATCGAACATAGTACAATGCAAATCCCTCTACCAATTCATCAACTTCCGCTACAAATCCCCACCACACAGGCTTTTCGCCAAACCCACTTTCTTCAAAATGTTCCTGGGTTACCGTCATTTCGTTCGGCGCTTTTTCATAAACAGCCAGTTGATAGATCAATTCCATTAATCTTTTGCAGTCTTGCTTTACTGCATCTCTTATAATTATTCCCATTAAATCTGGTTTGCTTTAACCGTAGGTTGATAAACTTTAGTATGTAGTGCCTGGTCAAGATCATTTAAAATGTCAGCCACATTTTCGATACCAACACTCATGCGAATAAGGCCATCTGTAATTCCATATTTATCCCTTTTTTCTTTAGGCACTCCATAATGAGTCATTGATGCAGGATGTGATAAAAGTGTATCACATGTGCCAAGCGAAACTGCCCGCACACACATTTGTAATTTGTCTATTAAATTTTTTCCTGCTTCTAATCCATCTTTTAATTCAAAACTTAACATTGCACCGGGATGTGACATTTGTTTAATAGAAGTATAATGATCAGGATGAGAAGCCAATCCTAAATAATTTACTTTAGCAATTGCATTATGTTGTTCGAGAAATGCCGCAACTTCAACTGCATTATGACAATGCCGTTCCATTCTTACTTCTAAAGTTTTCATTCCCTGTACCAATAAAAATGCATCGAAAGGATTGCTGTTGCCGCCAAGCAAACGATGAACTTTCGTCATTCTTGTTTCCATGTGTTCTATGTCAAGAGCAGATAAAGTGCCACCTATAGCAGTTCCATGCCCGTTTAAAAATTTTGTGGTGGAATGAAAAACATAATCCACTCCATACTTAAAAGGCTGTTGCAGATAGGGCGTTGCAAAAGTATTATCCACGGCTACAATTAAATTGTGCTTCCTGCCAAGTTTTGTGAGCGCCTCAATATCCACGCATTGTATGGTAGGATTGGCGGGAGTTTCCATATACAGCATTTTTATTTTGCTGTCGCTCTTCAATGCTTCTTCAGCTTTGGTAAAATCTCTAAGGTCAACAATTAGTGCTTCGATACCTAACGCCGGTAAAACTTTTTCCATCAATTCCTGGGTTCCGCCGTACAAAGAAAAATGCGAAAGAATTTTATCACCTGCTTTAAGATTTCCGATCATTAAAGTTGATAAAGCTGCCATGCCGCTTGCATGGAGAATGGTTTTTACTTTTAGCTGTTCACCGTTTTTATCTGTAACACCAAAAGTTTCCAGGGCAGAAATTTTTTCTTCTGCTTCCGTCATTGTAGGGTTACCCCAACGACTGTAGATATATCCTTTCTCTTCTCCGTTAAAACGGCGCATTCCCTGCTCCGCATCATCAAATACGTACGTACTACTTGCGTAAATGGGAGTGATATGAGAATAGTTGGGGTCCTGCTCATGACCGCTATGAATGGCGACTGAGCTAAATCCTGTAAATGGTTTGCGTGGCATGTTGATAATTAATGATAAAAAATATTTGCCGAATTATTAAGTTTGAAGCAAAAGTAACAAAAACATGAAGCAACTTTTGCAACAATATGCAGCTTATAATATCTGGGCAAATAAAAGAATTGTTGAAACAGCAAAGCTTTTACCGGAAGAACAGATCAATATAGAGGTTATAAGCAGCTTTTCATCAGTTTATAAAACTGTTTTGCATCTTATGGAAGTGGAAAATGTTTGGTGGGAGCGGTTGCAACTTGTTGAATACACTACATTATCCGGTTGGTTCACCGGGGATTTTGATGAACTTTCAAAAAAGTTATTGGAACTATCTCAGCAATGGCACTATTGGATACAAAACACTAATGATGTAAATATATCCCATGTATTTGCTTATCAAAATTCAAAGAAGGAACAATTTAAACAGCCGGTTTATGAAATGCTTTTGCATTTATTTAATCATCAAACATTTCACAGGGGGCAATTGGTAACGATGTACAGGCAATTAGGATTGGATAAAATTCCTGCGACAGATTTTATTGTTTTCAGCAGGAAAAAATGATTCAAAATTTAAGGCGTATCATACGCCCACTTCACCAATGTTGCACCCCACGTAAAACCTCCACCAAACGCTGCAAGTACAATATTGTCTCCTTTCTTTAATTTCTTTTCCCATTCCCATAAACACAAAGGGATTGTTGCAGAAGTTGTGTTGCCATAGCGGTGGATATTCACCATCACTTTATCAATGGATAGCCCCATACGGTTTGCGGTGGCATCAATAATTCTTTTATTAGCCTGGTGAGGAGCCAGCCAGGCAATGTCATCACCCGTTAATTTATTTCTTTGTAAAAGATCGTAGGAAATATCCGCCATTCCTTTTACGGCAAATTTAAAAACCTGCGGACCTTCCTGGTAGATGTAATGTTCTTTTGCCATTACTGTTTCCACACTTGCAGGCCTGCGTGAACCGCCTGCTTTCATGTGCAGGTAAGGCTCTCCGGTTCCATCCGATTTTAATAAACTGTCTAAAACTCCATAGCCTTCAAAGTTGGGTTCCAGTAAAATAGCGGCAGCAGCATCACCAAATAAAATACATGTTGTGCGGTCGCTGTAATCTGTTATTGCACTCATTTTATCACTACCAACAACAACTACTTTTTTGTAACGCCCGCTTTCAATAAATGCTGCGCCTGTTGTTACACCAAATAAAAATCCTGAACACGCAGCGCCCAAATCAAATCCCCATGCGTTTACAGCGCCTGCTTTGGTTGCAATAATATTTGCAGATGCAGGAAACAACATATCAGCAGTAACGGTACAGCAAATGATAAGATCTATTTCTGTTGGGTCGATCCCTCTTTTTTTGCAGAGTTCTAAAACAGCAGGCGCTCCCATATCAGATACTCCTTTATTTTCTCCTTTTAAAATCCTTCTTTCCTCAACACCGGTTCTTGATTTTATCCATTCATCATTCGTGTCAACCATTGTTTCCAATTCGGCATTAGTTAGTCTGTATTCGGGAACATATGCTCCAACTGCGGTTATGGCTGCTGTAATTTTTTGGCTCATTAAATTTCTTGTTTAAAAATTTAAAAATACGACTAAACTGCTATTCGCATCATAAACGCAAATCAAAATCATAATATTGAATTACATCGGGCGAATTACTTATTTTTGAAACCTATTTTACAATATGATCGCATACCTAACCGGAAAATTTTCTCATAAGAATACAACAGTAGTTTACGTAGATGTAAATGGAGTTGGCTACCAGGTAAACATCAGCCTTAATACATGGTCGCATATCCAACATCTTTCTGAAGGGAAATTGTTTACCTATCTTCAGGTTAAGGAAGATGCGCATACCCTCTACGGTTTCTTTGATATAACTGAGAGGGAAATGTTTGTAATGTTGATAGGAGTTTCCGGTGTTGGTGCAGCAACTGCGAGAATGATGTTGTCTTCTATGAAACCTGATGAAATCAGCAAGGCAATTCTGCAAAATAATGCTACGTTGCTCGAAAGTGTAAAAGGAATAGGAAGAAAGACTGCCGAGAGATTGGTTTTAGAGCTGAGAGACAAAGTAAACAAACAGTCGTTTGAACAGAACACACCCGGAAAAGGCAATAGTTTAGAGCAGGATGCGTTAAATGCCTTAGTTGCTTTAGGTATATCAAAACCCGTTGCTGAACAATCAATAAACAAAATTATTCGTACCGATTCATCAATAACACACTTAGAAGACCTAATTAAAAAAGCGTTAAAGGCAATTTGAGAAAAACTCTACCCTAATTATTTGATGGATGTTGCTTGAAAGAAAACGAACTCCGGTACTGGGTTGCTTTATTGTATTTTGCCTAACTGCATTTACGGCCACACAAAAAATATGTGCACAGGTTAAAAAAGATTCACTTCCTTATCCTATACAGGACAGGCGTGGTGATTTTATTGCTGCCGATAAAAGAACGTTTGATCTTAACCAGCCTTCCAACATAAAAGATTCTGTTGTTTACGATCCCGAAACAAAAAGATATTACGTTTACGAAAAGATAGGAAGCAAATACTACAGAACGCCAAGCTGGTATACGTTTGATGAATTTATGGCATTGCAAAGCAGAAAAGATGAAAGAGAATATTTTAAAAAACGTGCAAACACTTTAAGCCTTTTAAACAGGAAGCTTATAAAACCTAAGTTGAGCATATACGATAATCTTTTTAACCGTTTATTTGGTAATGGAAAAATAGAAATTCAACCACAGGGAAATGTTGATATTACCGCAGGCTATCAGGGTCAAAATATCAAAAACCCAACCCTGCCGGAAAGAGCAAGAAAGAACGGAGGTTTTGATTTTGACATGGCTGCCCAGTTAAATGTAAATGCCAACATCGGCAATAAACTAAGGTTCCCCATCAGTTATAACACATTAGCCAATCTTGATTTTACAAATCAATTAAAACTAGATTATACAGGTACTGATGATGAGATCATCAAACGTGTAGAAGCTGGCAATGTGTCCTTTGCTTCAAGAAGTACATTGATACCCGGTGCACAATCTTTATTCGGTTTAAAAACACAGTTGCAGTTTGGCAAATTATTCATCACAGCACTTATTGCAAATCAAAAATCACAACGCCAGTCAGTAAGCCTGCAGGGGGGCTCTGCTGCACAGCAGTTTGAAATAAAAGCAGATGAGTATGAAGAGAACAGGCATTTTTTAGTAGGACAGTATTTTAAAAACAATTATAACAAAGCCATGAGCACTTTGCCTGCTGTTGTAACGCAGGTTCAAATTTTACGAATGGAAGTTTGGGTAACCAATAAAAATGGGAGAACTACTGATGCAAGAGAAATTGTTGGATTGATGGATATTGGAGAATCAAATCCTTTCCATCCTTTTCCTGTTTTTGGTTCATTGCCATCTAACGGTACTAACTCTGAATATAACGATATCACCACCAATGCTAATGCAAGAAATCCCGCATTAATAACAAGCCAGTTGATCGGTATGGGATTGAGTCCTGTGCAGGATTTTGAAAAAACTTTTGCACGAAAATTAGATTCAAGCCAATACATTTTCAATCCAAAAATTGGTTTTGTCTCTCTTAACCAGCCATTACAGCCTGATGAAGTTTTAGCGGTAGCTTATCAATATACTTTCAATGGAAAGGTGTTTCAGGTTGGTGAATTTTCGCAGGATCTTCCGCCTGATACTACATCAGGGAATCAAAAAGTATTGTTCTTAAAATTATTAAAGGCAACATCTCAAAGACCAGGATTGCCTATTTGGCAATTGATGATGAAGAATGTTTACAGCGTTGGCTTTGGAACATTGGAGAGACAGGATTTTAAATTAGATGTTTTGTATGAAGAGCCTGGCCTAGGCGCCAAGCGTTATTTTCCTTTTGGAAATATTAACCAGGGAACTCCCATTCTTACATTGGTAAATTTAGACAGGCTGAATAATCAAAATGATCCGCAGCCGGATGGTGTATTTGATTATGTAGATTATTATACAGTGATACCGCAATATAGCAGGGTAATATTTCCGGTGCTGGAACCTTTCGGCAGAGACCTTGCAAAGCAGGTTTATTCCAATCCGCCAGTATCAGCAAAAGATACTTTGTATTATCCTTTGTACGATTCGATAAAAGCAGTAGCACAGCAGTTTCCAAATCTTAACCGGTTTCTTTTAAAGGGCTCAGCAAAAACATCTTCATCATCTGATATCAGTATCGGCTACAACATTCCGCAGGGCTCCGTTTCAGTAACCGCCGGTGGCCAACAGCTAAAAGAAAATATAGATTATACTATCAACTATGATCTTGGAACAATAAAAATTATTAACCAGGCTATTACCAATGCAGGCTTACCGGTGCAGGTTAATTATGAGAACAATGCAAGCTTTGGTCTGCAACAACGAAATTACACAGCCTTGCGACTGGATTATATTGCTAAAAATACGGCCCGCAAACAATTAAGTTTTGGTGCAACATTGGTAAAGCTTGGTGAAAGGCCATTTTTTACAAAGGTTGATTATGGTGAAGAACCTATACGCAATATCATGTATGGCGCTGATGTGAGTTTCCGTCAGGATCTGCCACGGGTTACCAAATTTTTAAACAAAATTCCTTTTTACAAATCAACAGCACCTTCAACTATCAACGCATATCTTGAAGCAGCATACCTTAAACCCGGTCATGCGCCACAAATTGGTAAAGGAAATAATGGAACTATTTACATAGATAATTTTGAAGGCAGCAAAAGTGATATTGATCTTCGCTTTCCTCCAATAAGTTGGGCGCTTGCATCAACACCATTAGGTGCAACAGACAGGAACGGAAATATTCTTTTTCCTGAAGCAGCCTTAAACAACAGTCTTGATTATGGAAAGAACCGTGCAAAGATCGCATGGTACCAGATAGAGCCGACGCTGCAGGATGTTCGCAGTTTATCAAATCCTTTAAAAGGAAATAAAGCGGAGCTTTCTGATCCAAGAGTTCGTTCTGTTTCTCAATCAGAAATTTTTCCGCAGCGTACCACCAGCTTCGGGCAAAACCAATTAATAACTTTTGATCTCGCTTATTATCCAACTGATCGTGGTCCGTATAATTATGATGCTTCGTCAACAAGTGTAAGTGCAAATGGTAAATTGCTTAACCCTAAAACCCGCTGGGGTGGGTTAATGCGAAATATTGAGCAAACAGATTTTGAAACTGCCAATATTGAATTTGTAGAATGTTGGGTACAGGATCCATTTATTTTAAAGCCCAACAGTACCGGAGGAAAGTTTTTCATAAATCTCGGCAATGTATCGGAAGATGTTTTAAAAGACAGCCGAAGATTTTATGAGAATGGATTGCCAACACCCAATGCTCCCTCACAGGTTGATAATTCAATTTGGGGCAGAGTGCCACGCAATCCCGTACAGGTTACCAACGCATTCAGTAACGACCCTAACGACAGGAAATTCCAGGACGTAGGATTTGATGGACTTGATAACGACTCAGAAGTAGTGAGAAGAAGAGCCGATTATCTTGATGTATTGAGATCAACTTTTGGGGCCAACTCAAAAGCATATTTAGATGCCCTGTCTGATCCTTCAAATGATGATTATCATTATTACCGCGGGGCTGATCTTGATGCACAGAACCTTGGCATATTAGGCAGGTACAAAAATTTTAATAACCCGCAAGGCAACTCTCCTGTGGCAAATAATAGTTCTGAATTTTCTTCTGCGGCAACATTATATCCTGATCAGGAAGACCTGAACAGGGATAATACTTTAAATGAAACAGAAGAATATTTTCAATACATAGTTGATCTTAAACCACCCACTGCGCAGGAGATGAACATCGGGCAAAATTATATTGTTGATAAAAAAGTGGTGCCTGTAAAATTAGCTGATGGTTCATCACGTAACGAAACATGGTACCAGCTTAGGATACCGATTAATTCTTACAACAAGAAGGTGGGGAATATTCCTGATTTTAAATCTATCCGTTTCATAAGAATGTTCCTGACAGATTTCCAGGACAGTGTTGTTGTTCGTTTTGGTAAGCTGGATCTTGTGAGAAATACATGGAGAAAATTTCAATACAAACTTGATTCAACAGGAAATTATGCTGCTACATCATCTGCAGAATTTAATGTAGGTGCAGTTAATATTGAAGAGAATGATAAGCGCACACCATTGCCATACCGTACGCCGCACGAAATTGAAAGAGTACAAACATTAAGCAATGAAGGCGTAAACTTATTGCAAAACGAACAGGCATTATCATTACAGTTCTGTAATCTTGCCAAAGACAGTGCTAAAGGGGTGTTTCAAACTTTTGCAAAAAAAGATCTGAGAAATTTTCGCAAACTGCAAATGTATATTCATGCAGAGAAGAGAAACATATTTAGTAATTTAAGGAACAACGATCTTACTGCTGTTATCCGAATCGGAACTGATTTTGTAAGCAATTATTATGAAGTACGAATTCCGCTACGGCTTACAGCTTTAGATGCAGCAACAAAATTTAATCCGGCAAGCATTCAATACAACGATAGTTTATGGGTTCCTGAAAATGGGTTAGACCTCGACCTGCAAACATTCACGGCACTTAAAAATGCAAGAAATTTATCCAACCTTCCGCTTAATAAAATTTACCGGCGCCTGCAACGGAATGGGCATACCTATTCCATAATTGGTAATCCAAATCTTGGTGAAGTAAAAGGAATATTGCTGGGTGTGGAGAATACAAATAATGTATCAGATGCCTGCGGGGAAATTTGGTTTAATGAATTACGTTTGTCAGCGATAGACGAACATGGGGGCTATGCGGCTTTAGGAAGAATAGATGCAAACCTCGCAGACCTTGGCACCATATCCATTTCAGCAAATACACATACAAATGGTTTTGGAACATTAGAGCAACGCGTAACAGAAAGATATAGAGAGAATTTCTTACAGTTTGATGCTGCTGCTAATCTAGAGTTGGGAAAATTATTGCCAAAAAAAGCAGCGATCTCTATTCCTTTATACGCCAGTTATTCACAAACAGTAAGCACCCCTGAGTATGATCCGTATGATCTTGATGTGAGGTTAAAGGATAAATTAAAGAATGCCTCAGGAAGAAAAAAAGATTCTATAAGAACAAACTCTGTGGATTATACTTCTATTAAAACTGTAAACTTTACCAACGTTAGGAAAATAAAAACCAACGGAAAGAAGCCAAAGATCTACGACATTTCAAACATTGATCTCAGCTATTCTTACACAAAAACACAGTTACACAACCCCCTGATAGAATATAATGATGTAACCAAAAACAGGGCTGGCGTGGGCTACAACTTTTCACCAACGCCAAAATATTATGAACCCTTTAAAAAATTATTTAAAGGAAAATCACATTGGTTAGATCTTATAAAGGATTTTAATTTTAATCCTATTCCTTCGCAGTTGAGTTTCAGGGCTGATATTTACAGGCAGTTTGGTGTAATCAAGCCCCGCAGTATAACCAGCGATTTTAAAAATATTGTATACAACACACCTGAAACATTCGATAAATATTTTACGTTCGACAGGAATTATATTGTTAGATGGGATCTTACACATTCTCTTAATCTTGATTATTCATCGTTGAATAATGCAAGAGTTGATGAACCCTATGGAAGATTGGATACAAAAGAAAAAAGAGATACCGTTAGAAAAAATTTCTGGAAAGGCGGAAGAAATGTAGTGTTCACACAAACTGCAAATTTTTCATACAATGTTCCTACAACTAAATTCCCTTTGATTGACTGGACAACACTCAGGATAAAATATCAGGCCAATTACAGGTGGATAGGTGCATCACGGCTTGCCTACAATCTGGGAAATTTTTTAGAGAATGGTCAGCAGGAAGAAGCTAATCTTCAACTTGATTTTAATAAACTTTATAGCAAAATAAAATTCCTTAGAGGATTAGATCAGCTTTCGCAGCAGCCATCACAGCCCGTGCCCGATACTTCAAAAGGAAAAAAAATAAAACCTGCAAAGATCCCCGGTGAGATAAAAGGAATTCCAAGATTTTTTGGAAAGCTATTAACGAGTGTAAAATCTATTAATGCAACTGTATCTCAAAACAGTAATACGAGGTTGCCGGGGTATACCGACAGTACAAAATACCTGGGAGAAAATTTCAACAGTATGGCGCCGGGCTTTGATTTTATTTTAGGAAGGCAACCTGATTCCAACTGGCTTAATAAGGCTGCACAAAAAGGTTTGATAACAAAGGATTCAACCTTTAATGATTTCTTTATGCAAACGTTGGATCAGCACTTTACTTTAACTGCGCAGTTAGAACCCTTCCGTGATTTTACAATTGATGTTAACATTGATAAAACTTTCAATAAAAATTACCAGGAACTTTTTAAATATGTTGACACTGGAAATGGATTAAGATTTCATCATTTAAGTCCTTATGCCGGTGGCGGTTTTAATGTTAGCTATATTGCCTTTAAAACTTTGTTTGGCAAGTTTGATCCTAACCAGGTTTCAGAAACATTTATAAAGTTCCAGGATTACAGAAGAATATTATCGGAGCGTTTGGGTAAAGCAAATCCTTACAGCCAGGTGCAAAATCCTGATGGTTATTATAAAGGTTATGGCAGGTATGCCATTGATGTGTTGGTGCCATCGTTTATTGCAGCATACACAGGTCAGGATCCTAAAAATGTTTCGCTGATAAAACAAAATAATCCAAAATTAAAATCAAATCCTTTCAGTGCAATAATACCAAAGCCAAACTGGAGAATATCATACAACGGCCTTAGCAGGGTAAAAGGGCTTGATAAAATATTTACTAATTTTTCTTTAACGCATGCATACACTGCAACGCTGGGGATGAACAGCTTTACTTCAGCATTGCTGTATCAGGATGTTTCGAGATTTGGTTATCCATCTTTTATTGATCCTGTTTCCAACAATTATATTCCATATTATTTGGTTCCGAATATTACAATACAGGAGCAGTTTGCTCCATTGATCGGTATTGATTTTAGTTTGGTAAATCAACTCACAGGCAAGTTTGAATACATTAAACAAAGGCAGTTAAGCCTGAGCTTAATCGACTTTCAATTGAGTGAAGTAAGATCAACAGAATTCACTATTGGCGCAGGTTACCGGAAGCGTGGGTTAAAACTGCCATTTAAAGTTCCATTCTCTAAAAAAGGTGGTAAGCAATTGGATAACGAAATTAATTTCCGTTTTGATTTTAAAGTGAGAGATAATGTTACAGCCAACAGCAGGCTCGATCAGCAAAGTGCTTTTGCAACTGCAGGAAGTAAAGAGATAACACTTAATCCAACAGTAGATTATTATATCAGTAACCGCATAAATGTAAAATTCTATTTTGATCAGCGCAGAGTAACCCCTCACATTTCTTCAGCCGCGCCAACGGTTAATACAAGAGCAGGCATGCAGATACGGATATCGCTTGCACAGTAAATTTGTATGAACTGATTTATGGAATTAAAGGATTAACGGGATTCATCTTGCTGCTATCCAAAGGAAGTGGCGTTCGTCATTTCGAACGCAGCGAAAAAATCTTTGGCATTTTAATACGTATCAAAAACCATTTAGTAGAAGTGCTTTAGAGATGCTGAGATTTCTCAGTCTCAGCCCATCCCACTAAAACCTATTTCAGGACAAAACAAATTTTGAATTTATCTTCAGGTGCATTATTACAATAAAAAAAAATTCTATGTTTAAGTATGGAAACAAATAATAAGCTTATGATACCCACACCATCACTTGAGACCAACGCTGAATACATAAGCGTAAAAGGAATACGTGATCAGCCACCGATCATCACATCTGTTTTCAAATCCATTTTTGTAGAAATTCCGAAAGAGTTTTATGTCGGTATAAAAAATTTTTTCCTTCGGTTTATAAATCTTTTTAAAGATGGTTTTAAATATCTTAAATATCCTTCTTTAAAAATAGATCCATTTGCTACAAAAGATTATAAAGAAAGCTGCCAGCATACGTTTGAATTCTCGCTTATAGTTACTGCCTTACTTATATTTCTTATAAAACTGGATTGGATATTTGGAGAAGAAAATTTAAAAGCTGTTTACAACAATGATATTTCACAGGCGTTTATGCAGTTTTTTATTTTTATTTGCTTTGCGGTTTATTATAGTGTGCTGGTTGTAGTCTCGGTATTGGTGGGCAGGCTGTTTCGCATAATTTTTAAATTGCCCGTAACCCGGCAGGAGTGTGATATCCTCTTTACCTACCTCAACAATGTGCTTTTTTTAATTACTGCATCGTTGGCATTTATTCTTCGTTGTATAGTACCTTTTAGAAATATTAAAGGAGATGAAGATTCCGCAGGGGGGACTGTTTTTATCGTTTATGCATTAATATTTGGGATAATGATATTTCGTTGGACAGGCAGATTTGCCTTATTGAACAATATAAAACCCTCTGCTAAACTTCGGTTTCAAATTGTAGTAACAATTGTAACTACAATTTTCTTTGCTTTTTGCAGTCTTATATTAACAAGTTTTATTTGGGGAGTATAAAAGCTTACTTTACTTTCTTAAAAATGATGAAGTAACCACAAAGATTTTTCTTTTTCTTTTTACTTACCTGTACAGGTTTTATCATGTGGTATTCTGAAAACTTTGGTATGTATGAGTAATTGATCACGTTACTTTCCATTCCGTCTCCATAATGCTTTTGATACACTACCTGCTTTTCATCCTGGTCGTACATTCTCACCTCGTACAACTTTGATGACATGTCGCCGATGAATGCAATGTGGTACCAACTGCCTTCATTTAAAGGCACTATAACGGGCATCTCATATTCACTCTCCATTATCATCGTAGCTTCTCTTACAACAACAAAGCCCTGTTTGTATAAAAGCAATTTTAAACTATCGGACTGTGATTTTAGTGTAGAATCGAAACACGAAACCTGGTGGATAACATCGTCACCTTTCTGCGCTTTTGTGGAGAAGGAAGATATTAGAAACAAAAATAAAATGAGTAGATGATTGGTAAGGGTTTTCATTTATAGGATATGGATGCTGGTACAATATTAGAGTTTGTTAACCAGACTATATAAGTAAATTCACTCAGTAAATAAACGTAAATCTTTCACATTTTATAGCTGGTAAATTCACGGCAGATCTTTTTTAAAATAAATGGCATTTGCCTGCGCCAAAGGCGTTATCACAACATCATTGATACATACATGTGGCGGTAAACAAGCAGTGTAGTAAATGATCTCAGCTATATCCATTCCGGAAAGAGGTTTAAAACCTTTATAAGTATCAGCGGCTTTATTTGCATCCCCTTTAAACCTAACCATTGCAAATTCAGTTTCTACAGCACCGGGATGTATGGCAGTAACTTTTATGCGGTGTTGTAAAAGATCGATACGCATTGTTTTGCTAATTGCATCTACTGCAGCTTTTGCTGCACAATAAACATTTCCTTTCTCATACATTTCTTTGCCGGCAACTGAGCCTAAATTAATAATGTGGCCGCTGTTTTTTTTTGTCATCAAGGGCAGAATAGCTCGGCTCACATACAACAATCCATTCACATTGGTTTGCATCATTGTATCCCAATCATCCAGGTCTGCTTCATCAAAATATTCACGTCCCAAAGCAAGACCTGCATTATTTATTAAGATGTCAATTGCCTGCCAATCTTCGGGTAAATTTTTTATCGCAGCAAATACTTCATCTTTTTTTTGAACATCAAAAACGCTTTCAAAAACTTTTACTTTAAAATTATTTTCTAAAGAGATTTTTAGCTCCGATAAGCGATCCTTTCTTCTGCCATTAATAATAATGTTATCGCCTTTAGATGCAAATTTTTCGGCGCACGCTTTGCCGATGCCGGATGTAGCGCCTGTGATGAAAACTATTCTTTTCATGTTTTTTTTTAATGTACGGTGTAAGATATAAGAAGTACGATTGTATGTTGGTTATTGTTTAAGGAACATTATTTCTTTTTTGCCTATTGCATATTGTCTATTGCACATTGGCTTAATGACCTGTTAACTAATGATTATTAAATTATCTTATCAATGTTACTGTTCCTTTTTTTGAAATTTTATTGCCAAGATAATCTACACCTTCTATTATCCAAACAAATACTGCTGATTCCTGTGGCTTACCTTTAAATGTTCCATCCCATCCATGGTTTTGTTGTGTTGTTGAAAACAGAAGTTGCCCCCAGCGATTGTAAATTTTAAAATAATGTACTTGTTTAATGCCAAGCGCAATCGGTCTGAAAACATCATTGAGTCCATCACTATTTGGTGTAAACGCATTGGGAATGTACAAGCCTGCCGGTACTTTGTAAACAGTTACATTTATAGTATCGGTTGCAAAACAGCCCGCAGCGGTGCTTACAGTTACCACGTATTGGATGTTATCATTTAATATCGCAACAGGATCCGGAATTGCATTATTATTCAAACCTGTAGAAGGACTCCATAAATAAAACTGTCCGCCTGTTGCGTTCAGTTGTAAAGGTTGATTGATTACAATAGCTGTATCTCTGGGGCCTGCATCCGCAACAACTTTTTGTACTATAACAAATACCGTATCAAATGTAGGTTTGGGGCAACCCAATGTATCTGTAATGGTAACGATGTATCGAATGCTCCTGTCAGGATTGGCAATCGGATTAGGTATGTTAGGATTGTTTAAAAAGAAAGCCGGCGACCATGAGTACATGCTTCCACCGCTTTCATTAAATTGAATACTGTTGCCTATACAAATTGTTGTATCTGGAATGCCCTGTGCGCCTGGGTATGGCGCTACTCTTATTTTAACAGAATCACTGGATTGACATTTCCCGATATTACCCGTAACATAAAATGTTGTAGTAACACCAGGTGTTGCAATAGGAAATTTTGCCGTATCATTACTTAATGATGCAGCAGGGCTCCATTTATAATGCAAGGCATCGCTTATGGGATTTAATTGTATAGCATCACCGGCACAAATGCCTGTATCTTTTCCTGCATCAATGGTTACAAATAATTTTACATCAACAAAAACTGAATCTTTTGCAATACATCCCGACGGATCAGTAAGTGTTACATAATATTTTGTAGGTACATCCGGGCTAACCAATGGTGAGGGATTGCTTTGATTGTTGATGTTGTAATTGGGTGTCCATAAAACTGTGCCTTGTCCGGTAGCATTTAATTGCAATGTATCTATTGAGCATATTAATGTATCGTTTGTTACACTTAATGCTGGCTGATTTTTTATATCTATCACCTTACGTATTGTATCAACGCATCCCAGGTTGCTTGTTACAAAAAGACTTACGGGATAACTGCCTGCAGTGGTATAAGAATAGCCTGGATTTTTTACATGCGAAGTATCTGAAATTGTTGATTGATCTCCAAAATTCCATGACCATGAATTTACTACTCCGTATGTGGTTGTTGTTTTATCAGTGAACTGTATTTGTGTGTTTTTGCATTGCCCGGAAAAACTAAAGTCCGGAACAAAGCCGGGATAAATTTTTATCAGCCGGGTAGTAGAATCATAGCACGGCTGTCCACGATTTAAAATAAGTGTAAGAACATACGTGCCGGTATCAGGATAGGTGAATGTTGGCGTGGCAAAAGTTGATGTATCATTCGTTTGAGATTTTACACCAAAATCCCAATAATAAGAATTGATCAATGGTGAATTATTTACGTT
>JBKJSX010000206.1:0-5054 GCA_046594375.1 Chitinophagaceae bacterium | reverse complement strand
TTAAAGGGAGTCGCTTCTTCGGATACAGCACTTGGATTCAAGCCTGCAGGACGTAACCCTATAGATGAGGTATATGCTCAAATTGTGGCAGACTTTACCCTAGCCAATAGCAATCTTTTAGCTTCTGCTTCTGCAGCGGGTGCAGCATCAAATATTGCAACTAAAGCTGCAGCTCAGGCAATGCTTGCACGCATAAATCTTTATAGAAAAAATTTTAGTGAAGCCAAACGATGGGCAGATTCATGTATTACTCTTTCAGGTACCCGGTTAACAAATTTAACCAATTATGTTTCCCAATGGAGGGTAGCTGATAATCAGGAATCCTTATTTCAAATTAGATTTGCAACCAGCGCTGAAAACATTGGTGTAAATGAATCTCTTCAAACATCCTTTACCACATTGGTAGTTGCCGGTGATAGTTCAAAATTGGGGGGCTTTGGAGATTTAGTACCAACTATAACTTTATTGAACGATTTAGGTATTACATTAGTTGGTGGTAACACCACTAGTGTTTTTTCAGCCTCCAATCCTTTAATAGCCAGCAGAAATTCAGATGTTCGTAATTTACTTTATGAAAAAGGCAGCAATGGACGAGGTCCTGCTAAAATTGAAACTACAAAATACTTAGGCAAAAATGGATTTACCAACTTAGATAATGTGCCTGTTATTAGAATTTCAGAAGTGTATTTAATAAGAGCTGAAGCACAAGCCGCTTCAGGTTCTGCTGTATTTAATATGACAGCAGCATTGGCAGATTTGAAAACTATAAAATCCAGGAGATATACCGATTACACCGGCTCTACACAGGAAACCTCTGATAACAATGCTACTCAGGCAGCATTATTTGATGAGATTATTCGTCAACGCCGCATAGAACTTGCTTTTGAAGGACAGCGCTTTTTTGATCTCAAACGACTTGGCAGGGATCTTATTAAGGGTCCGCATTACAATAGTGTTTTATTTACAGACACCAGAATATTAGCCCCTATACCACAGGCTGATGTAGACGGAAACCCGAATATTAAACAAAACGCAGGTTATTAAAATTTAAAATATGAAAACAAAATATTCAATACTATTACTTTTGGTCATTATTCTTTTTACTGGTTGTATAAAAAATGATCCGGTAATATTCAGAGACTTAATTGCGGAATTTGATGCAACCAGCTACAACTCTAATTCCGTTGGTTTTACCAGTGGATTAACGTATCCTATATTAGGCAGAAACCCAGGGTACGGCAGAGTTGCAAACACTACCGATTCCACGATCCGTAGGTTTGCTCAAACATTAAAACTAAGAGTGAACTTGGTTGGTCCTCAATCAACAAAAGATGAGACTGTAGGATATGAGATTTTTTCATCTCCTCTTGTTTTTTTTAACATGCCTGGAACTGCTAGTTGTTCACCTGCAAATTTTCCTGTAATATGCCCGGTTGCATTCACTCAAACTCCTGCACAGGCTGGCGGTACAGTGGGTGTTATGGATGCTGTACCTGGAGTAGATTATAATTTGACCTCAAAGGGTACAATAACTATCCCCGCCAACAGCTCATTTGGATTTTTAAATGTAGATATTTTAACCACAGCCCCAACCAGTGGTACCGGCAGGTTTATTGGACTAAGGTTAAATAACAGTGGAAGCGTTAAGGCCTCTTTAAATTATAGTGAATTAGGTTTAGTAATAGACAAAAGATAAAATTTAATTTTAGTATTTTTAACTCCGGCTTTTTGCCGGAGTTTTTTTTTGCCATGTAGAAATTCAACTAAGTAATCATTAAATAAAAGGCACAATAATTTCTTATGATGTTTTAACGCTAATTAAATTACATAATATGAGACCAATATGGACAGGCGCAATCGGTTTTGGACTTGTAAATATTCCTATTAAAATATACAGTGCAAGCCAATCCAGCAGTCTTGATCTTGACATGCTTGATAAAACAGATCACTCCAATATAAAATTTTTGCGGGTGAATGAAAAAACGGGTAAAGAAGTAAAGTGGGAAAGCATAGTAAAAGGGTATAAATACAACGATGACTATGTGATTTTGGATGATAAAGATTTTGAAGCAGCAAGTGCTAAAAAAACAAAAACAGTTGAGATCTCAGATTTTGTAAAAGAAGAAGAAATAAGCAGCATCTATTATGAAACACCTTATTATCTTGAACCGGATAAATCAGGCACACGGGCTTATGAATTATTATTGGAAGCATTAAAAAAAACAAAGAAAGTTGGTATAGCAACGTTTGTAATGAGAAGCAAAGAAAGCCTTGCTGTATTGAGGCCCGATAAAAAAGTTTTAGTGCTTAACCGGATAAGATTTGAAGAAGATATAAGAGATCCGAAAGAACTTACATTACCGGAAAACACTATCATTAAGCCTGCAGAATTACAAATGGCGGTATCGCTTATTGAACAGCTTACTGCTAAGTTTGATGTATCAAAATATAAAGATACTTACAGGGAAGAATTATTAAAAGTGATACATGCAAAAGCCAAGGGACAAAAAATAAAAGTACCTGAAATGAAAATTGTTCACAGCAAAACGCAAGACCTGATGAGCCAGCTAAAAGCAAGTCTGGATGTTAAGCGTAAAAAAGCCTCTTAGTTATTATGCCGTTAGAACTGTATAAAAAGAAAAGAAATTTTAAAGAAACACCTGAGCCTGAAGGCAAACCAAAATCATCCAAATCAAAATTAGAATTTGTAATACAACGCCATAAGGCTTCGAGTCTGCACTATGATTTTCGCCTGGAAATGGATGGTGTTTTAAAAAGCTGGGCAGTACCAAAGGGACCGTCATTAAACCCAAAAGATAAACGTCTTGCAATGATGGTTGAAGATCATCCATATGACTATAAAGATTTCGCCGGCATAATTCCTTCGGGATATGGAGCAGGCATTGTCGAGATCTGGGACAATGGAACTTACGCGGATCTGGAAAATTCTGACATGAAAACTGCGGAAAAAAATTTACGTGCCGGCTTACATGCAGGTAATTTAAAAATTAGCATGTTCGGCAAAAAATTAAAAGGCGAATTTGCTTTGGTAAAATTAAAAGGCAAGCAGGATAATGCCTGGCTCCTTATTAAACACAATGATGAATATGCAACCGCTGAAGATTATAACAGTGAAAACGAAACTCCCGATAATTCTCCCATAAATAAATGGCTTGCAGAAAATAAACCTGATAAGGAAAGCAATCCAACAAAAGCTGCTAAAAAAAAAGCTACGCCAAAACTTCAATAAAGCAAAGCAGGAAGCTGTATGAATTTATTAAGCCCATGCTGGCGAAGGAAGCTGAACAACCTTTTGATGATAAGAACTGGCTCTACGAAATTAAATGGGATGGGTACCGTGCTATTGCAGTACTGGAAAACAAAGAAGTAAAATTGTATTCACGCAATGGAATCACATTCGAAAATTCTTACCCCATAGTTGTACAGGAATTAAAAAAAATAAAAGACAATGTAGTGCTTGATGGAGAGATCGTGGTTTTAAATGATGAGGGCCACCCTGATTTTCAATTGCTGCAGCATTACGAAAGCAACACCCACCGCCCTATTAATTATTGTGTGTTTGATATCCTATCCGTTAATGGATATAATACATGTGAACTTCCATTAATCAAAAGAAAAGAATTGCTTAAAGACGTGATCAAAAAAAATCATAGTGGTGTAATAAAATATTCAGATCATATCGAAGAAAATGGAATTGCATTTTTTAATGCAAGTACCCATAAAAATCTTGAAGGCATCATGGCTAAAAAAGCCAACAGCCAATACTATATCGGTAAGAGAACAAATGAATGGCTTAAAATAAAAAATCATAAAACACAGGAAGCGATCATTGCAGGCTATACTGATCCCGGCGGATCAAGAAAATATTTCGGCGCATTGGTGCTTGGCATTAAAAATGGTGACAAATTAAAATACATCGGCCATACAGGCTCAGGTTTTAACCAGCAATCATTAAAAGAGATGTGGAATTTATTGCAGCCATTAAAGCAAACCAAATCTCCATTTGATGAAAAAGTAAAAACCAATATGCCGGTAACCTGGGTTAAACCAAAATTAGTTTGCGAAATAAAATTTACAGAGGTAACCAGAGATGGTATGTTAAGGCATCCCATTTTTCTTCATTTACGAAAAGATAAACCTGTTAAAGAAGTAACCATGGCAAATACAAAAACAGTAAAAAAATCAGTGCCGATAGGTATAGGGATAAAAAAAATTGATAAGGGTGAAATAAATATTGGGGAGCCTGAAAGTATAACAGAGAAAATATTTACGTTTGGAAAGAGTAAAGTAAAAGCTACTAATGTAAATAAAATATATTTTCCTGATGATGAAATTACAAAAGGAGATGTGATTAACTATTACCAGCAAATGGCAGATTATATTTTGCCTTATTTAAAAGGCCGTCCACAATCTTTATTAAGAATGCCTAATGGAATTAATGCACCCGGATTTTTTCATAAGGATGCAGGAGAGGATGCACCGCTATTTATTAAAACGAAAAAACTTTTTTCTGAATCAACCAATAAATACATCAATTATATTATTTGCGATAACAAAGCAACGCTTGCTTACCTTAATAATTTAGGCAGCATCGAAATTAATCCCTGGCATTCTACAATTAATACTTTGGATAATCCTGATTATTTGATAATAGATATTGACCCTTCAAAAGACAATACTTTTCAACAGGTTATTGAAGCAGCCAATGTGGTGAAACAGATTTTGGATAAAGCCGGGGCCGCATCATTTTGTAAAACATCCGGTGCATCAGGATTGCATATTTATGTTCCGCTTGCAAAAAAATATACATACGAACAGGCAAAAGATTTTACCTGGTTAATTTGCATACTTGCCAGCGAACATTTACCTGGTTTTACAACGCTGGAAAGAAACCTGCAAAAGCGTGGACATAAACATATATACATGGATTACCTGCAAAACAGGCGTGGACAAACGATTGCATGTGCTTATAGTTTGCGCCCAAAAACGGGAGCAACTGTATCTACACCACTTTTATGGAAAGAAGTTAAGAG
>JBKJSX010000020.1:0-3364 GCA_046594375.1 Chitinophagaceae bacterium | reverse complement strand
TGCATCCCCCGGATCTTTTTCTTTCATAAATTTTTCTCCCATTAAAAATCCTTTAAACCCATGTTGACGTAAAAGTTTTACGGTTGCTGCATTATCAATACCGCTCTCTGAAATTTTTATTTTATCAGCAGGAATTTTTTTACCCAATTCAATAGAGCGGTTAATGTCTACAGAAAATGTCTTAAGATCACGGTTGTTTACACCAACCACATCAACATCATCACAAATATGCTCAAGTTCCTGTTCATTATGAATTTCGAGTAATACATTTAAACCAAGATTTTTTGCAAAGCGTGCAAGGCTTTTTACTTCATTTATTTGCAGGCACGCAGCAATTAATAATATCACTTCCGCACCAAATGCTTTTGATTCAACCAGTTGGTATTCATCAATGATAAAATCTTTTCGCAATAATGGAACTTCATTAATCGTTGCTTCCAAAAGATCATTCAAGGAGCCTCCAAAAAATTCTTCGTCCGTTAGAATAGAAATTCCGCTTGCACCATATTTTGTGTAGGCATTTGTTACTTCTGTTACAGTTGATGAATTATTTATTATTCCTTTTGATGGAGATCTTCTTTTAAACTCTGCAATAATTCCTGATTTATTTTCTGTCGATAAATATTTTTTAAAATCGATTACTTTGTTTTTAAAGAAAAGTCCATGTTCCAATTCAGCAATACTTTTACTCTTCTTTTTTTCTTCAACTTCCAGTTTCTTTTTTGCAATTATTGTTTCTAAAATATTCATCTATCTTATAATTAGATTCTTCGCTTTGCTTAGAATGGCAAACCTGTTAATTTATTTAATGATTGTAATGCAGCGCCGCTTTCCAAACTTTCTACGGCTATTGAATAACAAACTTCATAATCTTTATACTTACCAATACACTGTAAAGCCATAGCTGCATTAGCTATTACAACTGCATTTTGTGCCCATGAACCTTCACCTTTTAATATCTTCAAAAATATTTTTGCAGCTTCTTCAACTGAATTACCGCCGTGGATATCTTCGGGGCTCACGGGCCTTTTTCCCAAATCCTGAGGGGTGAAAACTTTTTCTCCTTTATTTGTTATAACCCTGGCATCGCTTGTTAAAGAAATTTCATCATAGCCATCAAGACTATGAATTATTGTAAAAGCTTTTCCTGTTTGCTGTAATAAATAATTATATATCCTAGCCATTTCCAAATTAAAAACCCCTACCAACTGGTATTCAGGAATCGCAGGGTTAACCATAGGCCCCAGCATATTAAAAAATGTCCGCACTCCTAAATTTTTTCTAATCGGTGCAACAATTTTTAGTGCGGGATGAAAAAGTGGTGCATGCAAAAAACAAATGTTGGCTTCTTCTATTTGCTTTTTTAATACATCCTGGTTGTTTGTGAATTTATATCCCAGTTGTTCCATCACATTGCTGGAGCTGCTAATAGAAGATGCACCATAATTACCATGCTTGGCAACTTTATTACCTGTACCGGCAACGATAAAAGAACTAAGGGTAGAAATGTTGAAAGTATTTTTTCCATCACCACCTGTACCTACAATATCTAGAACCTGGTGTCCATCAAGTTTTACCGGCACACACAATTCCATCAGCGCATCCCTGAACCCCTGCAACTCATCAATAGTAATGCTTCGCATAAGGAACACGGTAGTGAAAGATGCGATCTCACTTTCATTATATGTGCCTTTAGAAATATTTATCAATACTTCTTTTGCAGAAGACCTGTCGAGCGTTTTATGTTCAAATAAAAAAGAAAGAATTTTTTTCATACCCCTATCCCCTAAAAGGGGAATAATTTAAATTGTTATAAATAATTTCCCTAACTCCCCTTCAGGGGATGGGGGCTTAACCAGTTTCTCATAATTTTTTCTCCATCGGGTGTTAAAATACTTTCAGGATGAAACTGCAATCCCTGTACATCAAAAGTTTTGTGTTGTAAGGCCATAATATAATTATTTTCATCGCGGGCTGTAATTTCCAATTCCGATGGAAAGTTTTCTTCACTCACAATCCATGAATGATAACGACCAATTGTAATTTTTTTTGGCAAGCCCCTAAACAATTCACAATTGGCAATTGACAATTGGCAATCTGTTGCCACGCCATGAAATACTGTGCTTAAATTTATTAACGTTCCTCCAAAAGCTTCTCCGATAGCCTGGTGTCCCAAACATACGCCCAGTATAGATTTTGTTGATGCATATTCTTTTATTAAGGGCAGCAATAATCCCGCTTCGTTTGGTATGCCGGGACCGGGTGATAAAATTATTTTATCATATTCTTTTACCTTTTCAAGTTCGATCTTATCATTACGAAAGACATCTACTTTTTCATGAATGATCTTTTCAACCAAATGCACAAGGTTGTAAGTAAACGAATCGTAATTATCAAAAATTAATATTTTCATCTCTAAATATTTTCTGCCTGCTCGATCGCTTTTTTTAAGGCATTCAATTTATTATTCACTTCCTGCAATTCGCTTTCAGGTTTTGATACAGCAACAACGCCTGCTCCTGCCTGGTATGTTAAGGTATTATCCTTACTTAAAAAAGTTCTAATCATGATTGCATGGTTACAACTTCCGTCAAATCCAATAAACCCAATACAACCGCCATAATAACTTCTTGGCTGGGATTCATATTCATTTATCAACTGCATGGCTTTATATTTTGGAGCTCCGCTTAATGTGCCCGCAGGAAATGTTACTGCTAACAGGTCGAATGGATTTGTATATTTCCTAACATCTCCCTGTACTTCGCTAACCAAATGAATTACGTGAGAGTAATATTGTATCCTCGAAAACTCAGTTACAGTAACATTATCACACATACGGCTAAGATCATTTCTTGCAAGATCAACCAGCATCACATGCTCTGCATTTTCTTTTTTATCGGTTAATAAACTTGCGGCTAATTGTTTATCAATTTCATCATCACCAGTTCTTTTAAAAGTGCCGGCAATGGGATGTACGGTGGCTTTATTATTTTCAATTATCAATTGACTCTCTGGACTGCTGCCAATTAATTTATAATCTCCATAATCAAAATAAAATAAATACGGACTTGGATTGATGCTACGCAATGCCCTGTAAACATTAAATTCATCGCCTGAGAAAGATTGCTTAAACTGCCTGCTTACAACAATTTGAAAAACATCCCCGCGATGGCAACTTGCAATTCCTTTTTTCACCATTTCAATATATTCCTCGTTAGTGATGGAAGAAGTTTCTTCACCTTTTACAGTAAAAGGATACACCGGAACATTTTTACTTTTTATCAGGCTTTCAACAAGATCACTTTCGCTTACAATATTATTTATATGATTTTCACAAATAAATAATTCATCTTTAAAATGATTA
>JBKJSX010000142.1:0-3601 GCA_046594375.1 Chitinophagaceae bacterium | reverse complement strand
AGGTCCACTCGATGCAAATGATAAATATAGTTTTGATCAGCCACCGATCGAATCCCCGGAGGACTGGAAAAAATTATTGAATAATATGTGGACTGATGCAGAACGCTGTGCCAGCCTGATTGAAGAGCTTCCGGAAAATAAACTCGGGGAAATCTTTTCAGATGAAAAATACGGCAACTACTACAGGAACATACACGGTGTTATTGAACATACCCATTATCATTTAGGTCAAATTGTGCTGATAAAAAAAATACTTTTACAGCAAGAGATTGATAAACCATAAAAATATTTTTTATTAGCTTAAATATTATTCACCAGCTTCACCAATGGAACGGAGTTACTAAGATAATTGACAACCCACTACCCTGCAGCACATTACTCACTTTATATATTTCACATAAAAAAAATGCAATAATTTAAATACCTATGATAATGCATGTCCCAAAATTGAATTCCAAAAATTGATTGGAGCTTTAATAAAATCTTTGCTTACTTTTAACAAAAATTTAAACTTATGAAAAGATTACTATCAGTGCTTTTTATCCTGCTTTTTGTAGCAGGAAGTACACTCCCATCATCAGCGGCTTTTATAATTCATCCCAACGAAGCGACAGAGCCAGGAAAAACTGATGCAAAAACAAGTATTTCCTTTGCAACGCATGAGTTCATGCATCTTTCAAGAAAAGAAATGCGTTCGCGTGTTAAGGAAGCCAAATCAGAAATTAAAAAATTTAAAGCTGAAAAGAAAGCTGGCAGTGAGCCTTCCACTAACCAATTGTTATTGATAATTCTTGCGATCATTTTGCCACCCTTGGCTGTATACCTTCATGAAGGTGTTATCAATGGCAAGTTCTGGCTTGATCTTATACTAACATTATTGTTCTTTATACCGGGTGTTGTTTATGCTTTGATAGTTGTTCTGGGTAAATCTTAATTCCTTTTAGCAAATAAACTGTACAAGTAAATATTTTTTGCTGATGCAGTTGTTGGTGTTCAAAAATTAATTTGGATTAGTACCAACAACTGCATCTGCTTTACATTCCCCATTCGCAATTTCCACTCTTATACGCTTTTACATTTGGACTTTTTTTTAAAAGCAACTTCTTCTGAAAATTAAATAGCTTATTAATAAAATAAAAAAACTTTTTTTTAGTAAGAATATTTGCCCCCATTACACAATTGATTAAATTAGGGTTGGCAACGCAACACACCAGTAGCATCAGCATTATCACTTGAAAAGAGAAACACCTGCAAAGAACTTAATAACAACTAAACACACACCTTTGCAACGGATGAAAAATTTATTTTTAATGATACCGCCAGTGTTTATTATGCTGCTTTCATTTTTGATACCCATATCATGCAGGGAAAAAAATACAGTTCCATCAAAAGAATTAATTGATCAGATAAAATTAAAAAGAGGAGAGGTCATTTACTGTGGTGCTTCAGATAAACAATTTGGATCAGTTGATTTTGAAATGAGCTGTAATGAAAAAGCAAAAGCAGATTTTAACCTTGCAATAGAACTATTACATTCTTTTGAGTATGACGAAGCTGAGAAAGTTTTTGCAAAAGTAATTGACGAAACGCCTGAATGTGCTATGGCTTATTGGGGTGTAGCAATGAGTAATTTCCATGCATTGTGGACGCCACCTACAGAAGCCGAACTTGTAAAAGGAAACAAGGCAATTGAAATTGCGAACTCAATTACAAAAAAAACGGAAAGAGAGTCAGGATATATTAATGCCATTGAAGCCTATTATAAAGACTGGAATAAAACAGACCATCACACCCGTTGCATCAATTTTGAAAAAGCAATGGAGAAATTACATACAACATATCCTGATGATAAGGAAGCTGCCATATTTTATGCTTTGGCATTAGATGCTTCTGCAGAACCAACTGATAAAACTTATGCGAATCAGAAAAAAGCCGCTTCAATATTAAATGCGTTGTATCCTTCGGAACCTGATCACCCGGGGATCATTCACTATATTATTCATACATACGATTATCCCGGGCTGGCCGTACTTGCTTTGCCTGCAGCAAGAAAATATGCTGCGGTAGCGCCTTCCTCTTCACATGCATTGCACATGCCATCACATATTTTTACAAGACTTGGGCTTTGGGATGAATGTATAAAATCAAATCTTGAATCTGTTTCGGCAGCACAATGTTATGCTCAATCAGCAGGCATCAAAGGGCATTGGGATGAGGAACTTCACGGGCTGGATTATCTTGTTTATGCTTACCTGCAAAAAGGAGAAAATGATCTTGCTAAAAAACAACTGGAGTATGTTAAAACAATTAATGATGTTTCTCAGTTAAATTTTAAAGTTGCCTATGCATTTGCAGCCATCCCTTCACGCTATGTACTGGAAAATAAAATGTGGAAAGAAGCGGCAAATCTTGAAGATGACCATGCAAACTTTCCTTGGAAAAAATTTCCCTGGCAAAAAGCTATTATTTATTTTACCCGGCTAATGGGTTCTGTTCATATCGAAAATATCAATTCAGCAAAAGCCGAATTAGAGCAACTAAATATTATTTATGATACACTAACCAACCAAAAAGATGCCTACAAGGCCGGTCAGGTACAAATACAGATCAGGACATCTGAAGCATGGATACAGTTTAAACAAGGTAACAACGATGAAGCATTGAAGCTAATGAATATTGCAGCCGACATGGAAGACAAAACCGAAAAACATCCTGTTACTCCCGGTGAAATACTTCCTGCAAAAGAGCTTTTGGGAGATATGCTGTTGCAAATGAACCAACCTGATAAAGCTTTGGAAGCCTATGATGCAGTGCTAAAAAAAAGTCCAAATCGTTTTAATAGCCTGTTTGGTGCCGGGCTCTCAGCACAAAGATCGGGCAATGCAGTAAAGGCTAAACTTTATTACACACAATTAGTTAATATAAGTGGCGGTAATTCAAACAGACCTGAGTTGAGAACAATCAAAATGTAGTTAGTGGGGCATTAATTAAATAATGGAAATCTGTTCTCCTCCACTGATCCCCATTTGGCACTGGGATACTATCTTAATTTTGAGTGACTCTTATATAAATTTTATTTTTGAGATGAAATAGGTAGATAAAAATGAAAGACATTCTTTTTTCTTATGGCACATTACAATTAAAATCTGTGCAACTAAATATATTCGGGAAAATATTGGAAGGAGAAAATGATATTCTTGCCGGGTACAAAATCACCTTGGTAAAGATTGAAGATGAAGCTGTTGTTGCAGCAAGCGGAATGACACATTACAACAACCTTACCTACACAGGAGATGCTTCAGACGAGATCAACGGAAAGGTTTTGATACTTACAGAAACAGAATTACAACAAGCAGATGAATACGAAGCAGACGCTGACTATAAACGAATTCGTGTTGAGCTGGCATCAGGTAAAACTGCATGGGTATTTTTTTGTTTAAACAACCAGGATTAATGATTAAAATATATTTTACTCATTACAATTTCATTTAATTCAGCACTTCATACAACTCCACTTTTTCTGCTTTGTTTTTAAGAGTTACTGAGCCGATGTTTTTGCAAATGAAAGATTGCTTCACCTTCTCATAGCAGCATTCATTAA
>JBKJSX010000192.1:0-4967 GCA_046594375.1 Chitinophagaceae bacterium | reverse complement strand
TGCGCTACTTACAACCCCTACCTGAACATTAGCAGCTTCCGGATGATTATTAGTTTTCATTTCAGTTAATTTTTTATAAATACCATTGGGAGTAGTACCATATACTACCATAGGAATTGTTGTATTGGGAAAATATGTAGTTGTAGGAGGAACATCTATCGGAATTGTTCTAATGCTATTAAGACAATTAAGTGCATAATCTGAGCAATTGTAAGAGGTAATGCCATATAGTATATTAGTGGATTGATTTAGGGCCGAAAATTTTACAGTATTAAAATCCAATTGAGAAATATTATTCATCGAAATACTTGCATTGTATTCGTGCTCAAAAGTTGCTTTTCCATCATCTACCATCTTACTGCTTACATTAGGATCGAATACACTGCAGATACCACATTGTGGATAAAATCCAAATGATTGCGTTATAGATTGGCTGCCATTAGTTTTTGTCATAGTTAAAAAAGCATGACCTGGTGTGGTACCTACTACTATATCATTGGGGTCATTATTATTTGGCAGATCTGCACAAAGTTTTATAGAATACGTAGCTCCATTATCAGGTATTAAATCAAAGCAATTAAAATATTTTTGAAGATCAATAGCAGGTTGCGAAGTGTATTCAAATAAAACATCAAAATAAATATCGTAATAACCTCCTGGAGATGCACTATTATCAGCAGGATTAATATATTCATTATTTGTATAATCTACAGTTCCAACATTATAATTTGGCACACCAATACCAAGAGCCTGCGCAAGCATCAGAAGACTAAAATTGGGTCCGGCAATCTCTACAGGAATTCTATAAGACATGGCAAAGGTTCTATTCGAAAAATTATAGGTGTTTACTAACACGCCATTTTCATAGGTGTTTATATTCTTAATTAAACCACTTGTATCAATATCAGTAATTACGATTTTTAAACGGTCAAAAGAATTAGCAATAATTCTTTTACTTTTTTTGTTATTATATTTTTCTATGTTTACCCAATTGCCTAAGATAGAATCTTTATTAAAAAAAACATATGCAATGTCTTTTAGCGATTTATTAATTTGTGGTATAGCAATTATTTTTACGCTATTCTTCTTTTTGTATATAGCAGCCTTGCTCCAATCTAAGTTCTTAAAATCATTAGATGAGAGTTGTATTTCTAAAAAATTCTTTGCAATTGTAACGGGTTCAGTAGAGATTTTAGCAATCTCAATTTGATTTTTGTTGGTAATTGTTTCCTTTTTACAACTTTGAATAAAAGAAAAAGGCAGGAAGTAAGAACAATAATAGTTTTGATTTCATAACAGTTAATTTAGAAATCAAAGGAAGAAAGAATAATTATTAAAACATTTGACATTTGTCAAATAATTATTTTATCCGTATCCTGCTTAATGTTTCAAACGAAATTCCTAAGTAGGATGCAATATAGCTTCTGGGAGTACGATGAATTATTTCAGGATGTTTATCTAATAAAAAAGCAAAACGTTCTTCAGCAGTTTGGCTTCGCATACCATATAATCTTTCTTCGCTTAAGGTATAATACATTTCTGTAAGCACCCGGCCAACAATATTAAATTCTACAAAATCTTTATAAATTTTTTGAAGTTCATCATAATGAATATAGTGCAATCTGCTGTCTTCAATTGTTTGGATGTATTCATAACTGGGCTCTCTTTTAAAAAAACTGTTTACTGAAATAATTATATCATTCTCCTTCATAAACCAGGCAGTTATTTCTTTATCCTCTTTTAAATAATATGATCTTAAATAACCCTGCTCTATAAAATAAATATAATCGCAAACTTGTCCTTCCTTAAGCAATACTTGATTCTTTTTAAAGATTTTTGTTTTTAATGTTTCGGATAACCTTTCTTTCAATGGCGGTGAAATCGGAATAATTGAATTAAACAACTGTAAAAGATTTTCATTCATAACAACAGAGAAAAATTTCAGGAAAGATAATTTATTTTTTATCCGAAATGAAGAATCTTAATACCGCATTCCCATATCTTTTCATCTGTCTTATCTTTAATAAATGTATTACCTCGTTTATGGTCTTCTCTGGTTAATTTCTCTTTTACCTTTTCGTGTTCTATACTTTTTAAGTGATGCATTGTATGGCTTAATTTATTACATCATCGGTTACAGGAGAAAAGTAGTGATGAGTAATTTACAAATTGCCTTTCCTGAAAAAACTGAAAAGGAAAGATTGCAGATTGCTAAAAATTTTTATCACCATTTTGTAGATACCTTTCTTGAAACGATAAAGTTGCTTTCCATAAGCGAAAAGGAATTGAGAAAAAGGGTTACCATTAACATTGATGAGATAAATGCTTTGTATGATACAGGTAAAAATCTTTTAATTGTCTCAGCCCATTATTTTAATTGGGAAATTGCTAATGCAGCCACTGCCCTTGTAATAAAATATCCGTTGGTAACAGCATATCTGCCCCTGGAAAACAAAGCCTTTGATAAACTCATCTATAAAATGAGAACACGGTTTAAAAATGTTTTTTTGGTGAGTGCACCCAATTTCAGAAACGAAGTAGTTCCCTTTCTAAGGCAAAGATTTGCCTTGGGTCTTGTAGCTGATCAAAAGCCTGCATTGGCCCGCTCAGGTTATTGGGTTCCCTTTTTTGGCAAGCCTGCACCATTTGTAAAAGGCCCGGAAAAAATGAGCAAGGGAAGTAATACGGCTGTTGCCTATTTACATTTTTACCCGGTTAAAAGAGGATATTATAACTTGGATTATCAAATTGTAACCTCAACTCCTAAAGATTTTGCAGAGGGGATGTTGATAAAAAGATTAATTGAGATTACTGAAGAATGTATAAGAAAGCAACCTGCCGCTTACTTATGGAGCCATAACAGGTGGAAATGGGAATATAATGAAGCGGAACATGGTGATCTTTTAGTTAGTTAAACACTAATTTAATACGCTGGCATCTTTATCAATTTCAATATCCTTTTCTTCTTTTATCTTATTAAAGCCGCCAATAACATTGCGAAGATTATGATATCCCTGTCGCTTTATCAGCGATGATGCTATTACACTTCTGAAACCGCCTGCACAGTGAACATATAAATTCTGATTGTCATCAAGAGTTGCAATTTGTGCTACATCAGTCATTTCGGATAGTGGCAAATTGATCGCATTTTTTATGTGTCCTTCACCAAATTCTGTTTCTCTTCTTACATCCACTACAGTAAGTTTAGGATCATGCTTTATATCAATTGCCAGTTCATCAGGTTCTACTTCAATAATCAGATCAATATCTTCACCGGCATTTTTCCATGCCCCAAAGCCGCCCTTTAAATAACCTTCCATTTTATCAAAGCCAACCCTGGCAAGGCGTACAATGGTTTCATCTTCCATACCTTCTTCGGTTACTAAAATTATTCTTTGTTCAAACGAGATCAATGTTCCTGCCCATTCTGCAAACCTGCCCTCAAGCCCTATGAATATTGAGCCGGGTACAAAACCCTGTGTAAAGGTTGATGCGTTGCGTGTGTCCAATACAACCACATCTTCTTCTATCTTTTTTTTAAAATCACTAATGTTTAATGGTGTAAGTCCTTTTGCTTTTACTTGTGCAAGACTATCATATCCCTCTTTATTTATTTTCGCATTTATGGCAAAATAAACAGGCGCCTCATTCAAGTCACTGGTAACAGCTTTAATAAATTCTTCTCTTGATTGTGGCTGCAAAGCATAATTGCTTCGCTTCTGTTCGCCGATAGTGGTGAAAGTATCAGTTCCTAAATTTTTTCCACAACTGCTGCCGGCTCCATGCGCAGGATATACAATGAGGTCATCCGGCAAGGGCAATATTTTGTTATTGAGAGTGTCATACATTATTGATGCTAGATCTTCTGTTGTCATATTACCACTGCTCAGGTCAGGCCTGCCAACATCACCCACAAATAAAGTATCTCCTGTAAAAATGCAGTGTGGTTTTTTGCTTTCATCTTTTAAAAGATAACAGGTAGATTCGATAGTATGTCCTGGTGTATGAATGGCTTCAATAGAAATATCACCTATTGAAAAAATTTCTCCGTCTTTTGCAACATGAACAGGAAAATTGGTTTCAGTTTCAGGGCCATAAACAATTGCTGCTCCTGTTTGTTTGCTAAGATCAAGATGGCCACTAACAAAATCCGCATGAAAATGCGTTTCAAAAATATATTTTATCACAGCATTTTTTTCTTTAGCCAACAGAATGTATTCATCGATATCCCTTAGTGGATCTACAACGGCAGCTATCCCATTGCTCTCAATAAAGTATGCAGCCTCACTCAGGCATCCTGTATAAATTTGTTGTATGTACATAAAAAAGTATTACGGCAAAGATAATGCAATAAAAAAACGGATAAAGCTTTGGCATCCGTTTAAACCTTTTTAAAGGAAATTTAACCAACCAGGTCACTTACAAATTTGTCTATAGATTCAACTCTTTGCTTATTAATTGTATAATAAATAAATTTACCCTCTCTTTTTGTAGACACTATACCTGCTCTTCTTAAAATGGCCAGGTGTTGCGAGGCAACAGATTGCTCCAGCCTGAGTTTTACATAAATGTCTGTAACCATGAGCTTGTCATTTTCATGTATTGTTTTAATGATCTGCTGACGAAGCTTATGATTTAAAGAGCGCAGAACTATACAGGTTTTTTTTACATTGTAGTAATTAATATGCAATGCGTTCTCCTCGTTATTTCCGGGCTTTTGGTCTGCTAAATTTTGAGTTGTTAGTGCAGACATGATGTGTTGTTTAATTTATTATTCAAAGATATGTAAAAGACTAAAAGATATGTCCAAAAATTATGAAGGAATTGATTGAGCATTCGTTCTATCTATTTTCGCGGTAGTAAGGTATAGAACTCTTTTAAGTATTCAGGAGAGGCATATAATACATCTGCAAAATTGTTGTTTGTAAAGTTTTGATAAGATAACTGCGCCATTGCATCAGTTGTAT